>NZ_JBFUBY010000013.1:0-33778 GCF_056405515.1 Polaromonas sp. P1_G2 | reverse complement strand
GCGGTGTGCTGTCGCGGGCGGCTGAGCATTTCAGGCCGCGCGGTGGGCAGACCGAGATGGCCCTGGCCGTGGCACGCGCCATCGAGGGGGCGTATCCCCTGGTGGTCGAAGCCAGCACCGGCGTTGGTAAAACTTTTTCCTACCTGGTCCCGGCCCTGCTGAGTGGCGAGTGCGTGCTGCTGTCGACCGCGACCAAGGCTTTGCAGGACCAGCTCTTCGGCCGCGACCTGCCGCGCCTGGTCGAAGCGCTGGGGCTGCCCGTAAGCACGGCCTTGCTCAAGGGGCGAGCCAGCTATCTCTGCTTGCACCGCATGGAAATGGCTCGCCAGGAGGCTTATTTGCCCGACGGCGTCTCGGTGCGCGCCCTGGCCAGGATCGAGGAGTGGTCCAAGGTGACACGCACCGGCGACCTGGCCGAGCTGCCGGGGCTGGACGAACGCTCCCCCATGATCCCGCTGGTGACYTCCACGCGCGAAAACTGCCTGGGCGCCCCATGCCCGCGATTTCGCGCCTGCCATGTGAACCTGGCCCGCAGGGAGGCCATGGCGGCCGACGTGGTGGTGATCAACCACCACCTGTTTTTTGCCGACCTGGCGGTGCGTGAGTCCGGTGTGGCCGAACTGCTGCCGTCGGTGCGCATCGCGATCTTCGATGAAGCGCACCAGCTCAACGAAACCGGCGTGCAATTCCTGGGCACCAACCTGACCACCGGACAGCTGCTGGATTTCGCGAGGGACATGCTGGCCACCGGCCTGCAACTGGCCCGCGGGCTGGTTGACTGGCAGGAGGTGGTATCCGCCGTCGAGCATGCCGCGCGCGAGCTACGGCTGTGCGCCGGCAAGCAGTACCCCGGAACCAAGCTCAGGTGGGTGGATGAATGCCCCGAAGGCCTGGATGCGGACGAGTGGAACGGCGCGCTGCAAGCCGTTCATGCTTCCTGTGAGCAGGCCTGCGCCGCCCTGGATACCGTCAGCGAGATCGCCCCCGATTTCGTCCGTTTGCATGAACGCGCCGCCGAGCTGGCTGAACGCGCCCGGCGCTTTGTCCATGCTTGCGAACCGGGCTGTGTGCGTTGGGCCGACGTGGGCACCCAGCTGCGGCTGGTTGAATCTCCGCTGGATATTTCCAAGGCCGTCAAGAGCAAGGTGCTGGGCGGCGGGACCGGCGCCGATAAAACCTGGATATTCACCTCAGCCACCCTGGGCGACGATGACAAGCTCAGCTGGTTCACCCAGCCCTGCGGGCTGGAGGATGCCGAGGTCTTGCGGGTGGGCAGCCCTTTTGACTACGAACGCCAGGCCGCGCTCTATGTGCCGCCGGCTTTTCCCAAACCGGGCGACCCCGCCCACACCGTGAAGGTGGCCGAATCTGCCGCCAGGTGGTCGCGACGCCTGGGCGGCCGCACCATGGTGCTGACCACCACGCTACGGGCCTTGCGCACCATCGGCGATGCGCTCAGGGAAGCCTTCCAGGAATCGTCCGACATGGAGGTACTGGTGCAGGGCGCTATGCCCAAGCGCGTGCTGATCGAGCGCTTCCGCGAGGGCAACGCCAACGGCGGCAAGGGCTGCGTGCTGGTGGCGTCGGCCTCGTTCTGGGAGGGCATAGACGTCCCCGGCGACGCRCTGCAATTGGTCATCATCGACAAGCTGCCGTTCCCGCCGCCGAACGACCCGCTGGCCGAAGCCCGCTCAAAATTACTGGAGTCACAGGGACGCAGCGCGTTCAACGATTATTTTCTGCCCGAAGCGGCTGTCGCGCTCAAGCAGGGCGCGGGCCGGTTGATACGCCGCGAGAGCGACGAGGGCGTGCTGGTGGTCTGTGACAGCCGCCTGGCGTCCATGGGCTACGGCAAGCGCCTACTGAGGGCGCTGCCGCCCATGCGCCGCCTGGCATCAGAGCAGGAACTGGCGGACAGGCTGGACGCCCTTACCAGAACTTGTACCAGGGATTGTCTGCAGACTTGAAGCCCTTGGTGATGAAGTGGCTCTGGGGGTAGTTTTTCTCCATGATGCGGCGGGTGTCGTCGCGCAGCTCGGCCATACCCAGGGCATCGTAGGATTTGTACAGGATGTAGATGGCTTCTTCCAGGGCCGGCACATCGCGATAGTCGGCGATCGCGCTTTGCGCGCGGTTGATGGCGGCCACGTAGGCACCGCGCGAGTAGTAGTAGCGCGCCACGTGCACTTCGGACTGCGCCAGCGAGTTCACGATGTAACTCATGCGCAGGCGGGCGTCCGGGGTGTACTTCGATTCGGGGAAACGGGTGACCAGTTCCCTGAATGATTCAAACGATTCCTTGGCGGCCTTCTGGTCGCGTTCAGAGAGATCCTGGCGCGAGATGAAGCCAAAAATGCCCAGGTTGTCGKTGAAGTTCACCAGGCCCTTGAGGTAGAGCGCATAGTCGTAGGCAGGGCTGGCGGGGTGCAGCTTCATGAACCGGTCCAGCGTCGCGATGGCCTGGGGCTGCTCACCGCCTTTGTATTGGGCGTAGGCTTTTTCGAGCTGGGCTTGCTGGGCCAGCGGCGTGCCCGCCGCGCGGCCTTCGAGTTTTTCGTACAGGGGAATGGCCTTGTCGTAGGCCCCCGAACTCGCTTCCTCTTTGGCTTCGGCGTAGATCTTGTTGGGGCTCCAGGAGGCCGTCTTGTCGGGGGCCGGTGTGCTGGAGCAACCGGCGATTACGAAGGACAGTGCGCAAACGGCTGCAAAAAGCGGCATTGCATTGGGAACAACCGATAATTTGGTGGAAAACATTGCAATCGACCTTCTTGATGACTGATTCAGAACAAAGCAAATTAATTATATCGGCCGCTGCTGCGCCCGAAAACGTCCCGGACGAAGCCCAGGAGGAGGGGGATACCACGGCCGAGATGGAATTGCGGCAGGTGATGGTTCCCGCAGAGAGTCACGGCAGCCGGCTTGACCGCGCTTTGGCTGCCATTGTGCCCGAGTTCTCGCGCACTTATCTCCAGCAACTCATTGAAGCCGGCGTGGTCAAACTGGGCGGTGTTCCGGCGACCAAGGCCTCTGCCAAAGTCAAGGCCGGCGATGAGCTCCTGATCGAACTGCGGCCCACGCCGCAAAGCCAGGCCTTCAAGCCCGAGGCCATGGCGCTGGACATCGTGTTTGAAGACGCTCACCTGATGGTGATCAACAAGCCCGCGGGGCTGGTGGTGCACCCGGCGCCCGGCAACTGGAGCGGGACCCTGCTCAACGGGCTGCTGGCGCACGACCCGCAGGCCGTGTTCCTGCCGCGCGCCGGCATCGTCCACCGCCTGGACAAAGACACCAGCGGCCTGATGGTGGTCGCCCGCCAGCGCACCGTGATGGACCAGCTGGTCGGCCTGATCGCCGCCCGCGACGTGAACCGGGAGTATGTGGCCCTGGCCCACGGCGCCTGGCAGGGCGCAAAGACTCGCCAGGTCGACGTCCCCATAGGCCGCGACCCGCGCAACCGGCTGCGCATGGCGGTGGTGGACCTGGAAAAGAACGCCGGCAAAACCGCCTCCACCGTGGTCTCGCTGCTGCAAACCGCCGGCAAGCACTGCCTGGTGAGGTGCAAGCTGCATACGGGGCGCACTCACCAGATCCGGGTCCACATGGCGTTTCTCGGCCATCCCCTGGTGTCCGACGAACTTTATGGCGGGGCGCCCGCGGCGGGGCTGGGCCGCCAGGGCCTGCACGCCTGCCGGCTGGCCTTTGAGCACCCGGTGACCGGCGAGGCCATGGAGTTCAAATCCGGGCTCCCCGCCGACCTCCAGGCCGCCGTGGCCGGTTTGGGGCTGATATACAATCAAATTCAGTAGTTTCCAGCTACCTGCACCATGGCTCCTGACGGGAGATTGCGCATGGATGCATGCGCGAACTAGCGCCGAACCCACGTTTTCCCGGCCTTTTTTTCCGCCCTTTTTCGGAACGACCACAATCATGAATACGACGGATGCAAAGCGCGTCCTCGAAACAGCACTTATTTGCGCGCAGCAACCGCTGCCACTGCGTGAAATGGGTGTCCTGTTCAACGGGGTACTGACAGCCGACAGCCTCAAGCTGGTGCTTGAAGAGTTGCAGAACGACTGGTCGGGCCGCGGCGTTGAACTTGTGCACGTCGCGACCGGCTGGCGTTTTCAAAGCCGGCCCCAGATGCGCGAATACCTGGACCGGCTGCATCCCGAAAAACCGCCGCGCTACAGCCGAGCGACGCTGGAAACGCTGGCCATCATTGCCTACCGCCAGCCGGTGACGCGCGGCGACATGGAAGACATTCGCGGCGTGACGATCAACAGCATGATCCTCAAGCAGCTCGAAGACCGCGGCTGGGTGGAGGTCATAGGCCACCGGGAGACCGTGGGACGGCCCGCGCTGTACGCGACCACCCGGCAGTTCCTCGACGACCTGGGGGTCGAGTCGCTGGACCAGCTTCCCGTCATGGACAGCAACACTTCCACGCCGGTCGCGATGCTCGAGCAGATCGAATTCGGCATGGCCGGGCTGGCGGATGGCGCGCCGCAACTGCAGGGGCTGGAACTTGCCGCGCAGGACGCAGCTCCCGCTGAAGAGCTTGCTGACGCAAGCGAACATCCTGCATCGGCGGACTCCCCGGAATCCCCCGAATCGGCCGGCACCGCTGAAGCGGCTGACGCGCCCGAACTCGCGGAGGTACTCGCCGAGGCCCCGCTTTCGCAGTCCACCGAGGACGGTGACTCCGAACCCTCCGACCAGGCCGACGGCGATTTCCCCGCACGAATGTAAAAAATGACCCAACAAGATCCCCCCGCCTCCGAACCCGTGGACGTGCCCGCTGGTGAAGACCAGACCAAGACGCTGGCCCAGGAGCCGCTTGTGCAGGAGGCTACCGAGGTGGCCAGGGGCCGCAACGCCGCTCCCGCCGTCGGGGCGATACGGTTCGAAGACGTGGTGACGGGGCAGTTTGACGCCGACGAGGAAGACGTTGCCCTCGCACCGCCCAAGCGCGTGCTGTCGCCGCAACCCGAAACCCCCAAGCTGCACAAGGTGCTGGCCCAGGCCGGCCTGGGCTCACGCCTGGAGATGGAGCAACTGATCCTGGAAGGGCGGATTTCCGTCAATGCCGAGCCGGCCCACATCGGGCAGCGCATCCAGTTCGGCGATACGGTCAAGGTCAACGGCAAGCCGATCCGGGTGCGTATAGACCCGCCGCCCCCGCGCGTGATCGCCTATCACAAGCCCACGGGTGAAGTCGTCACGCACGACGACCCGCAGAACCGGCCGACGGTTTTCCGGCGCCTGCCCAAGCTGTTCCAGGGCAAATGGCAATCGGTGGGTCGCCTCGACCTGAACACCGAAGGCCTGTTGCTGCTGACCAGCTCCGGCGAACTGGCCAACAAGCTGATGCACCCGCGCTTCGGCCTGGAGCGCGAATATGCGGTCCGCGTGCTGGGCGCCCTGAACAATGAAGAGAAAAAGCGCCTGCTCGAAGGTGTGACCCTGGATGACGGCGTCGCCCAGTTCAGCTCCATCGAAGCCGGCGGCGGCGAGGGGGCCAATTGCTGGTACCGCGTCACCATTTCCGAGGGGCGTAACCGCGAAGTGCGGCGCATGTTTGAGGCCGTCGGCCATGCCGTCAGCCGTCTGATCCGCATCCGCTACGGCGCCATGGTGTTGCCGCGCGGCCTCAAGCGCGGTGCGTTTGTCGAACTGGACGAGCGCGATATCTGGGCCTTGACGAGCGCGCTGACGCGCTCCGAATCCCGCGCTGGCGCGCGCGCGATTACCGGAGGCCCGCAGGCAGGCGCGCCCGGCGGCGAGGGCGGCGAGGCGCGCCAGGGGCGTGGCCCGCGTCGGAACGAGCGGCCGCGCGGTGGGCGTGACCGCTTTGCGGCGCCACCGGCCGATGTGAACGCCTCCAATGCCGCGCCGCAGGACGGCGCCGAGCAGGAGCCCGATGACTCACAACCGCCGCTTCCGCGCAACGACTCCGCGCCGCGGGGCAACCGGCGCCGCGGCGGAAAAAGCCGGGGGCAGGGCGGCAACGCCGGCCCCGGCCCCCGCAGCGGGCCGCCTCCGGGCAACGGCATGCAGGGGCAAAAACGGCGTGATGACCGCGGCGATCGTGGTGATCGCGGCGACAAGCTTCCCGGCGGCGCTCAGCCCGATCCCATGAAAACCTCGTTTGGCTACATCGGCGCGGACACTTTCACGCGGCAACGCCAGGGCCAGGGGCAACAGCGCCGCGGCGGCGGCTCAGGCATGGGCGGCAGTAACAATGCCGGCGGCCAGCGCCGTAGTGGCGGTGGCGGTGGCGGAAACCGCGGGGGCGGCAATCGCGGCGGTGGAAACCGTGGCGGAAACCGCTGAGCATTCCGCAGAAGCACTCCGGATCACAGGGTTGATCTGAACCGCAGAGCCCACAGGTTAAAATCATGGGCTTTATTCAATTTTTGAATAATTTAAAAATCCAAAAAATCCAAGTTAAGGAACTCTCATGGCAATCGAACGCACTCTCTCCATCATCAAACCCGACGCAGTCGCCAAAAACGTGATCGGCCAGATCTACGCGCGTTTTGAAGCCGCCGGCCTGAAGGTCGTGGCTGCCCGTATGGCTCACCTGTCGCAAGGCGAAGCCGAGGCTTTCTACGCCGTGCACAAAGAGCGTCCTTTCTTCAAGGACCTGGTTTCCTTCATGATTTCCGGCCCGGTGATGATCCAGGCGCTGGAAGGCGAAGGCGCCATCCTGAAAAACCGCGACCTGATGGGCGCCACCGACCCGAAGAAGGCCGCCGCCGGCACCATTCGCGCCGACTTCGCCGACAGCATTGACGCCAATGCCGTGCACGGTTCCGATGCCGCGGAAACCGCCAAGGTGGAAATCGCCTTCTTTTTCCCCGGCATGAACGTCTACTCGCGTTAAACCATGTCCGACCCCATGCCTTGCTACCCCTTTCCAGGGCCGTCGCTTGCTTGGGGCGGTTCAGCCGGCTGCCTGCTGCGATGACGGCCAACCTTCTTGATTTTGATCTGGATGGTTTGGCCGCCTTCTGCGAGCGGCTCGGTGAAAAGCGCTTTCGCGCCACGCAGCTCTTTCGCTGGATCCACCAGAAGGGGGCGACCGATTTCACGCAGATGACGGACCTCGCGAAGTCCCTGCGCGAAAAGCTCCCCGAGTCGGCCCATATCGAGGGCCCCAAAGTTGTCTCCCGCCACGACTCCGCCGACGGCACCATCAAATGGCTGTTCGACGTCGGCGCCGGCGATGTCATTGAAACCGTTTTCATTCCCGAAACCGACCGCGGAACCCTGTGTATTTCCTCGCAGGCCGGCTGCGCCGTCGGCTGCCGTTTCTGCTCGACAGGCCATCAGGGCTTCAGCCGCAACCTGACCACCGGGGAAATCATCTCCCAACTGTGGTTTGCCGAACACTTCCTGCGCCAGCACCTGGGCCGCGAGGAGCGGGTGATTTCCAACGTCGTCATGATGGGCATGGGCGAGCCTCTGCAAAACTACTCGCAGCTGCTTCCCGCGCTCAAGGTCATGCTGGACGACCACGGCTACGGCCTGTCGCGGCGCCGGGTGACGGTGTCCACTTCGGGCGTGGTGCCCATGATTGACCGGCTTGCCAAGGACTGTCCTGTGGCCCTGGCCGTCTCGCTGCATGCGCCGGAAGACGCGCTGCGCGACAACCTGGTGCCGCTGAACAAAAAATACCCCATTGCGGAATTGCTGGAGGCCTGCACCCGTTACCAGGCCTCGGCGCCCCGTGATTTCATCACCTTCGAATATTGCATGCTCGATGGCGTGAACGACCAGCCCGAACACGCGCGCCAGCTGGTGTCGCTGGTCCAGGCCCACGCGGCGCGCGGCCTGTCCTGCAAATTCAACCTGATTCCCTTCAACCCGTTCCCGGCCTCCGGCCTGAAGCGTTCCGACATGCCGCAAGTCAGCGCATTTGCAAAAATCCTGATGGATGCGGGCATCGTGACCACCGTGCGCAAAACCCGCGGCGATGACATTGACGCGGCCTGCGGGCAGCTCGCGGGCGATGTGCAGGACCGCACGGGTGTGGATCAGCGCATGGCCGCCCAGCGGCAAGGTATGCTCGGGGGAATTAAAGTCGTTGTGGCCAAGGGGATGGGTGTATGAGGTTTCTCTCCAATGTGATCTGGTTGCCGGTGTGCTGGCTCGTCGTGATGCTGGCGGGATGCGCCGGCCACCCGGGCGCCCCCGGCGCCGTCGGGGCTTCCGGCGGCCGCAGCGACATCGTCACCGAATCGGACGAGCCCGACGGGCGCCGGCGTGCGCGGCTGCGGCTTGAGCTGGCCTCGGGCTACTTCGAACAGGGCCAGACCAATGTGGCGCTCGATGAAATCAAGCAATCGCTGCTGGCCGACCCGAGCTTCGGCGACGCCTACAACCTGCGCGGCCTGGTGTACATGCGCCTCAACGACATTCCAATGGCCGAAGACAGCTTTCGCCGCGCGCTGGCGCTGAATCCGCGCGACGCGGACGTGGCCCACAACTACGGCTGGCTGATGTGCCAGCAGGCGCGCTTCGCCGACGCGATGCGCTTTTTCGGCCAGGCGATGTCCAATCCCACCTATGGCGGCAGGGCCAAGACGCTGATGACGCAAGGGGTCTGCCAGATGCGTGCCGGGCAGCGCGCCGAGGCCGAGCAAAGCCTCATGCAGTCCTACGAACTGGACGCGGGCAATCCTGTGACCGGTTACAACCTGGCCCATCTTTTGTATGAGCGCGGTGAACTGACACGCGCCCAGTTCTACATCCGCCGCATCAACAACAGCGACCTGGCCAACGCCGAAAGCCTGTGGCTGGGCATCAAGACCGAGCGCAAGCTGAACAACCGGGAGTCGGTGCTGCAACTGGGCGACCAGCTGAAAAAGCGGTTTGCGCAGTCCCGCGAAGCGGCTGCCTATGAAAAGGGCTCTTTCAATGAGTGAGCTTGACCTGACACCAGCGGGGCAGTTCGGGGGTGAGGCGGCGCCTGCCGGTTTCAGCCACAGCGGCATGCCGGCGCCAGATGCGACTGCGGGCGGCCTGCTTCGCCAGGCCCGGGAGGCGGCGGGCATGCACATTGCCGCGCTGGCGGTGTCGCTCAAGGTGCCCGTAAAAAAACTGGAAGCACTGGAGCAAGACCGCTTTGACCTGCTGCCCGATGCCGTTTTCGTGCGTGCGCTGGCCTCCAGCGTGTGCCGCACCCTCAAACTCGACGCCGCCCCGGTGCTGGGCCTTTTGCCCCAGACCAGCGCACCCAAGTTGACTTACCAGGGCGCGGGCATCAACGCCCCGTTCCGCTCGCCGGGCGAGGGCCCCGGGCCGTCGATCTGGACCCAGGTTTCCAGGCCGGCCGTGCTGGCGGGACTTCTCCTGCTGCTCGGAGCCCTGGTCCTGATTTTCCTGCCGGCCGTCAAGCACGACGGCAGCAAGACGGAAACCGCCGATACCACCATGCCGCCGGGCGGCGCCGACGCCGGAAAACCGCTGCCGGTGGCCATCGCCGGCCCGGGCCTCGCCGACATCGCCAAGCCGGCCGAACAGTCCAACGCGCCTGTTGCCGCTGCCAGTGCGGGCGCCGCCTCGACGACGGTTCCCTTGTCTCTCTCGACACTGCCGCCGGCGGTGCTTAGCCCTACACCGCCAGCCGCCGTCGCTGCTCCCGCGCCGGCCGTCGTCGCACCCGCCGCGCCGGCACCTGTGGCCGCCGCCTCGCAGGCGATGCCTGCGGGCATCGTGACTTTCCGCGCCAAAGGCGAATCCTGGGTGGAAGTGACCGACGCCAAGGGCACGGTCGTGCTGCGCCGCACCCTGACGGCCGGTGAGGTCGCCGGCGCGTCCGGCGTATTGCCGTTAGCCGCCGTGGTCGGCAAGGCCGACCTTACGCAGGTGCAGGTGCGCGGGCAGGCCTTTGACCTGAACGCGGTCGCCAGGGACAACGTTGCCCGCTTCGAGGTGAAATAGTGCTGCAGGCCTGCCTTCCTATCGAGTCCGCCTTCCCCAAGGCGCGGCGCTCCCTCCAGGCGCAGGTCGCCTGGGGTTCGCGCATCGTCACCGTGGGCGGCGACGCGCCTGTACGCGTTCAATCCATGACCAACACTGACACGGTGGACGCCATAGGCACCGCCATCCAGGTCAAGGAACTCGCGCTGGCGGGCTCCGAGATGGTCCGCATCACGGTCAACACGCCGGAAGCCGCCCAGGCCGTGCCTTACGTGCGCGAACAGCTGGACCGCATGGGCGTCGACGTGCCCCTGATCGGCGATTTCCACTACAACGGCCACCGGCTGCTGACCGACTATCCCGCTTGCGCGGAGGCCTTGTCCAAATACCGCATCAATCCCGGCAACGTCGGCAAGGGCGACAAGCGTGACCGCCAGTTCGGCCAGATGATCGAAGTCGCCATGCGCTGGAACAAGGTCGTGCGCATCGGTGTGAACTGGGGCAGCCTGGACCAGGAACTGCTGGCCAGCCTGATGGATGAAAACAGCAAGCGCACGGTGCCTTGGGACGCGCGCCAGGTGATGTATGAGGCCTTGATCACCTCCGCGGTGGACTCAGCCCAGCGCGCCGAGGAAATGGGCATGGCCCGCAACCAGATCATCCTGTCCYGCAAAGTCAGCGGCGTGCAGGACCTGATCTCGGTCTACCGCGAGCTGGCCCGGCGCACCGACCACGCGCTGCACCTGGGCCTGACCGAAGCTGGCATGGGCACCAAAGGCACGGTGGCCTCGGCCACGGCGCTGGCTATCCTGTTGCAGGAGGGCGTGGGTGACACCATACGCGTCTCCCTGACCCCGCAGCCGGGCGAAGCCCGCACCCAGGAAGTCGTGATCGCCTCCGAAATCCTGCAGGCGCTGGGCCTGCGGACATTTGTCCCCAGCGTGACGGCCTGCCCGGGATGCGGCCGCACCACCAGCACCACCTTCCAGGAACTGGCCAAGCAGATTGACGACTTCCTGCGTGCCCAGATGCCCGTCTGGCGCGAACAATACCCCGGCGTCGAAGGCCTCAAGGTCGCCGTGATGGGTTGTATCGTCAACGGCCCGGGCGAAAGCAAGCATGCCGACATCGGCATCAGCCTGCCCGGCTCCGGCGAGGCACCGGCCGCGCCGGTGTTCATCGACGGCGAGAAAAAGCTGACCCTGCGCGGTGACAACATCGCGCAAGAGTTCCAGGTCATCGTTGAAAACTACATTGAAAAACGCTTWGGCACGCAAGCCGTCGCCGAGGCCGTCTAACACCCATGGTTGAAAAAACAGCTGCCGCGACGGCGGAGAAGCCCGCTTTGGCGAAGACGGAAAAGCTCACCGCCGTCAAGGGCATGAACGACATCCTGCCGCCCGAATCGGCGCGCTGGGAATGGTTCGAGGCCAAGGTGCGCGCGCTGATGGCGCGTTATGCCTACGCCAACGTGCGCACGCCCATCGTCGAGCCGACGGCGCTGTTCGTGCGCGGCCTCGGCGAGGTCACCGACATCGTCGAAAAAGAGATGTACTCCTTCGTGGACTCGATGAACGGCGACAAGCTCACGCTGCGCCCTGAGGCCACCGCCGGCATCGTGCGCGCGATGGTCGAGCACAACGCGCTGTACAACGGGCCCATGCGGGTCTGGTCCGCGGTGACGCTGTTCCGCCACGAGCGGCCGCAGAAGGGGCGCTACCGCCAGTTCCACCAGATCGACGTCGAAGCCCTGGGCTTTGCCGGGCCTGACGTGGATGCCGAGCAGATCCTGATGTGCCGCGCGCTGCTGCGCGACCTGGGCATTCCCATGGAGCACGTGCGGCTCGAACTCAACAGCCTGGGCCAGCCCGGCGAGCGCATGGCGCACCGCGCCGCGCTGATCGCCCACTTCGAGGCGCACGCCGAGGTGTTGGACGAGGACGCAAGGCGCCGGCTGCACAGCAACCCGCTACGCATCCTCGACACCAAGAATCCCGCCATGCAGGCTATCGTCGAGGCGGCGCCGCAACTGATGGACTTCCTTGGCGAAGCCTCGCTCGCGCACCTGAACGCGGTGCGCGCGGTGCTTGACGCCGCCGGCGTGGCCTACCGCATCAACCCGCGCCTGGTGCGCGGCATGGACTACTACAACCTCACCGTGTTCGAATGGATCACCGACAAGCTCGGCTCGCAGGGCACGGTCTGCGGCGGCGGGCGCTACGACGGCCTGTTTGAGCAGTTGGGCGGCAAACCGACGCCGGCGGTCGGCTGGGGCATGGGCGTGGAGCGCATGCTGCTGCTGCTCGAAGCAGTCGGCGTGCTGCCGCCCGAAAACGCGCCCGACGCCTACGCCATCCTGCCGTCGGCCGAGGCCTTGCCCGCCGCCATGGCAGCCTGCGAAGCCCTGCGCGGCGCTGGTATCAAGGTGCAGATGCACGGCGGCACGGGGGAGGGCATGGGCAGCATGAAATCCCAGTTCAAAAAGGCCGACGGCAGTGGCGCGCGCTATGCGCTGATTTTCGGCGCGGACGAGCTCGCCCAGGGCCACGTGGCCGTCAAACATCTGCGCGGCGAAAAAGACCAGGCCTTGCAAGCCCAGGTACTCCAGCCGCTGGCCGATGTGGCGGCCTGGGCCGGCACCTTGCGCGGCTGAACACCGGGACGCGCCGGCGGGCGCATGTCCTCGGGCCTCTACAATCACCCCAACTCAATCCGCGCCGTCACCGGGCCGCACAAGAAGACTTTTATGGCAAAACATCTCGATTTGGAAGAACAGGAACAGCTTGACGAACTCAAGCACTTCTGGAAGCAGTACGGTGACAGGATCACCTGGACGCTGATTGTGGTGCTGGGCGTTTTCGCGGCCTGGACCGGCTACCAGTACTGGGAGCGCACCAAGGCGGCGCAGGCCGCGGTCATGTACGAAGAAGTCGAGCGCTCCGTGCAGTCGGGCGACGCGACCCGGATCGACCGCTCCCTGGCGGACATGAAAGAGCGTTTCAGCAGCACGGCTTATGCCCAGCAGGCCGGTTTGCTGGCCGCCCGGGCTTATTACGACAAGGGCAATGTCGACTCCTCGCGCGCTGCCCTGAACTGGGTCGCCGAAAAAGCCTCCGACGAGGGTTACCAAGCCATCGCGCGCCTGCGCCTGGCGGGCCTGCTGCTCGAAAAGAAGGCGTATGACGAAGCGCTCCAGCAGGTTTCGGGCACTTTCCCCAAGGGTTTCACGGCGCTGGCCGCTGACCGCCGCGGCGACATCCTCGCCGCCCAGGGCAAAAAAGCCGAAGCCAGGGCGGAATACGAAAAGGCCTACAAAGACCTCGACGAGCGCGCCGAGTACCGCCGCCTCGTGGAAGTCAAACTCAACGCGCTGGGCGTAGACCCGGCAGCCAAGGCCAAATCCGAAACCCCCGCATCGAATCCCGAGGTGAAGAAATGATCCATTCGTCTTTCCGGCCCCTGGCCCAGGCCGTGCGCACACCGGCCCTCATCCTGCTGGTGGCCGCCTTGGGCGGATGCTCGATGTTCGGCAGCGGCCCTGCCAAGCCCCAGCCCGCTGAGCTCCAGCCCGTGACGGCCTTGGTGGCCGCCCGACAGACCTGGACCACGCGCGTCGGCCAGGTGAATTTCCCGTTGCAGACCGGAGTTTCCGRCAACAGCGTGGCGGTGGCCAGCGGCGATGGCACCGTGGCCCTGCTGGACGCCCAGACCGGCCGCGATGTCTGGCGCCTTGCGCTGAACACACCGCTGGCCGCGGGCGCCGGCAATGACGGCAAAGTCGTGGCCGTGGTGACCAAAGCCAATGAAATCGTCGCCTTGCAGGGCGGCCGCGAGCTGTGGCGCCAGAAGTTGGGCGCCCAGGCTTTCACCGCGCCTTTTGTGGCCGGCGAGCGCGTGTTTGTGCTGGCCGCGGACCGTTCGGTTACCGCCTTCGACGGGCAGACAGGGCGCAAGCTCTGGGCCCAGCAGCGCCCCAACGAACCCCTGATCCTGCGCCAGTCCGGCGTGATGCTGGCTGTCGGCGACACCCTGGTGGTAGGCCTGGCCGGCCGCCTGGCCGGCCTGAACCCTTCCAACGGCAGCATCCGCTGGGAAGCTCCCATTGCGACGCCGCGCGGCATCAATGACGTGGAACGCCTGGTCGACCTGGTCGGGCGCGTCAGCCGGCAGGGCGACGTCGTGTGCGCGCGGGCTTTCCAGGCCAGCGTCGGCTGCGTCAACGCCGCGCGCGGCAACCTGCTCTGGACCAAGCCCGCCAACGGCGTGCAGGGCCTGGACGGCGACGACCGCTTTGTCTTCGGCACCGAAGCCGACGGCAACGTGATTGCCTGGCGCCGCACCGACGGCGAACGCGCCTGGACCACGGACCGCCTGCGTTACCGCAGCCTGACCGCACCTGTGGTGGTGGGGCGTTCCATCGCCATCGGCGACTTCTCGGGTTTTGTGCACCTGCTGTCGCGTGAAGACGGCTCCCTGCTCAACCGCCTGCCCACCGACGGCACCGCCATCGCGGCCACCCCCGTGCTGGTCGGCAACACACTGATTGCCGTCACCCAGGGCGGCGGTATTTACGGCTTCCAGCCCCAATAAAGGGCCTTAGGCCCTGCCTGAAACTGATTGATGAAACCTGTCATTGCGCTAGTCGGCCGCCCCAACGTGGGCAAGTCGACGCTTTTCAACCGGCTGACCAAGACGCGGGATGCGATCGTGGCCGACTTTGCCGGCCTGACGCGGGATCGTCATTACGGTAACGGCAAGCTGGGCCCCCACGAATACATCGTGATCGACACCGGCGGCTTTGAGCCCGACGCGGCCTCCGGCATCTACAAGGAAATGGCCAAGCAGACCCGGCAGGCGGTCGCCGAGGCCGACGTGGTGGTGTTTGTGGTCGATGCCCGCGCCGGCATCAGCGCGCAGGACCACGACATCGCCAAATACCTGCGCAAGCTGGGCAAGCCCACGGTGCTGACGGCCAACAAGGCCGAGGGCATGACCGAAGGCGTGCAGCTGTCCGAGTTCTTCGAGCTGGGCCTGGGCGAGGTGCTGCCGGTTTCCGCCTCGCACGGCCAGGGCATGCGCTCGCTGGTCGACATGGCGCTGGCGCCGCTCAAGCTGCCCGACCCGGAAGAAGAAGCCGAGCCTCAGGATCCCTCCGTCATCCGCCTGGCCGTGGCCGGACGCCCCAATGTCGGGAAATCCACACTGATCAACACCTGGCTGGGCGAAGAGCGCCTGGTGGCCTTTGACCTGCCCGGCACGACCCGGGACGCCATTTCGGTGCCTTTTGAACGCGCCGGGCAGAAGTTTGAGCTCATCGACACCGCCGGGCTGCGCCGCAAAGGCAAGGTCTTCGAGGCCATCGAGAAGTTTTCCGTCGTCAAGACCCTGCAGGCCATTGAAAACGCCAATGTGGTGCTCTTGCTGCTGGACGCCACCCAGGGCGTGACCGACCAGGATGCCCACATCGCCGGCTACATCCTGGAAAGCGGGCGTTCGGTGGTCCTGGCCGTCAACAAATCGGATGCGGTGGACTCCTACCAGCGCGAACTGCTGGAGCGTTCCATCGAAACCCGGCTGGGCTTCCTCAAGTTCGCCTCCATCCATCCGATTTCGGCCATCAAGCGCCAGGGCCTGGGCCCGGTCTGGAAGTCCATCGTGCAGGCCCATGCCTCGGCCAACCGCAAGATGTCCACCCCGGTGCTGACCCGGTTGCTGCTCGAGGCGGTGCAATTCCAGCAGCCCCAGCGGTCCGGCGTGTCCCGCCCCAAGCTGCGTTACGCCCACCAGGGCGGCATGAACCCGCCCATCATCATCATCCACGGCAATTCGCTGGAGCACGTCACCGAGTCGTACAAACGCTACCTCGAAGGGCGCTTCCGCAAGGAGTTCGACCTGGTCGGCACGCCCCTGCGGATCCAGATGAAAAGCTCGCACAACCCCTTTAAGGACAAGGAATCGGCCTAGGACTACATGGCCGGGCCCACGCCCTGTGGTAAGGTCAGGTTCTATTAACTTTTGAACACGGAAAATATCGTGAGCAATAACAAAGGCCAGCTCTTGCAGGATCCATTTCTCAACACCTTGCGTCGCGAGCATGTTCCTGTATCCATCTATCTCGTCAACGGGATCAAATTGCAAGGCCAGATCGAATCCTTCGATCAATACGTGGTCCTGCTTCGCAACACTGTGACCCAGATGGTCTACAAGCATGCGATCTCCACCATCGTTCCGGGCCGCGCGGTGAATTTCGCGACCAGCGAGTCTGAAGAAAGCCCCGCCAGCTGAGTTCTTTCAATGCTCCGGTGAACCCGAAACCCCTTGTGCTTCTTGTCGGGGTGGATCTCGGATTCCCGAACTTTGATGCTGGCCTGCAGGAACTGGGTTTGCTCGCGCAAACAGCGGGCCTGCAGCCGGTTGCGCGCGTCACCTGCAAGCGCAAGGCGCCCGACGCCGCCTTGTTCATCGGCAGCGGCAAGGCCGACGAAATCAAGCTGATGGCGCTGGACACCGGTGCCACCGAAGTCTTGTTCGACCAGTCCTTGAGCCCGGCGCAACAGCGCAACCTGGAGCGCCACCTGGACATGCCGGTCAACGACCGGACCCTGCTGATTCTCGAAATTTTCGCCCAGCGCGCGCGCAGCCACGAGGGCAAGTTGCAGGTCGAACTTGCCAGGCTGCAATACATGTCCACGCGCCTGGTGCGGCGCTGGTCCCACCTGGAGCGGCAGACCGGCGGTGCCGGCGTGCGCGGCGGTCCCGGTGAAAAGCAGATCGAGCTCGACAAGCGCATGATCGGCGACGCCATCAAACGCACCAAGGAGCGCCTGGGCAAGGTCAAGAAGCAGCGGCAGACCCAGCGCAAGCAGCGCGAGCGCCGCAATTCCTTCACGATTTCCCTGGTGGGCTACACCAACGCGGGCAAGTCCACGCTCTTCAATGCGCTGGTCAAGGCGCGCGCCTATGCGGCCGACCAGCTGTTCGCCACGCTGGACACCACCACGCGGCAGCTCTACCTGGGCGATGCCGGGCGTTCGGTGTCGCTCTCGGACACCGTGGGTTTTATCCGCGACCTGCCGCACGGCTTGATAGACGCCTTCGCCGCGACCCTGCAGGAGGCGGCCGATGCCGACCTGCTGCTGCACGTGGTGGACGGCGCCAATCCCGACTACCTTGAGCAGATCGAACAGGTGCAGCGCGTGCTCTCGGAGATCGGCGCGGCCGATGTGCCGCAAATATTGGTGTTCAACAAGCTGGATGCCATTGAAAAGAACAACTTCCCCCTGCACCTGCAGGACATGTTCGAACTCAGGGACGCGTTTGAGGGCTCCAGCCGCAGCGTTGAACGGGTGTTCGTGAGCGCCCAGACAGGCGAGGGCCTGCCGCTTCTGCGGGCCTTGCTGGCCGGTTATGCGGCCAACCCGCCGGCCGAGGAAATCCCCCTGACTGCCGAGGACCTTGCCTGATATGGCGAATTCATTAGGCACAATGTCGGTGTAATGAAAAAAAGTGAGTTTGATCCCATGAATCTGAACCCCGTGCTGCAGACTTTGACGACCTTGCCAGGCCGGCTCAGGCATCGCGCCCAAGGCMTGTTCAACCTCAATGATCCGCGCTGGGGCCGGGACGACGACAAAGCCTCGTCCGACGACAGCAAGCCCGAGGCACCCCGGGACGACAAGCAGCCGACCCGACCCGCCAATCGCCCGCAAGGGCAGGGCCCCAACCAGGGCCCCCCCGACCTCGACGAACTCTGGCGCGACTTCAACCGTAAGCTGGGCGGCCTTTTCGGCGGCGGCAAGAACAACCCCAATCGCGGCGGTTTCGGCCGCGGCAACGGCGGCGGAGGCGGCGGAAATAACGGCGGCTTCCAGCCCGACATGAAAAGCGCCGGCATCGGCGTCGGCCTGATCGCCAGCGTCGCCGCGCTGATCTGGCTGGGAACCGGGTTTTTCATCGTCCAGGAAGGCCAGCAGGCCGTCATCACCCAGTTCGGCAAATACCACTCCACCGTGGGCGCTGGCTTTAACTGGCGCCTGCCTTACCCGGTCCAGCGCCACGAGATCGTCGTGGTCACGCAAATCCGTTCGGTGGACATCGGCCGCGACGTCATCATCAAGGCCACCGGCCTGCGCGACTCCGCCATGCTGACCGAGGACGAAAACATCGTCGAGATCAAATTCGCCGTGCAGTACCGCCTGAACGACGCGCGCGCCTACCTGTTTGAGAGCAAGGACCCGGCCGCCGCGGTGGTRCAAGCCGCCGAGACCGCCGTGCGCGAAGTTGTCGGCAAGATGAAAATGGATTTGGCACTCGCCGACGAGCGCGACCAGATCGGCCCGCGCGTGCGCACCCTGATGCAAACCATCCTGGACCGCTACAAGGTCGGCGTGGAAGTCGTTGGCATCAACCTGCAGCAAAGCGGCGTGCGTCCGCCCGAGCAGGTGCAGTCGGCCTTCGACGACGTGCTCAAGGCAGGCCAGGAACGCGAGCGTGCCAAGAACGACGCCCAGGCCTATGCCAACAACGTGATCCCGCGCGCCGTCGGTTCCGCCTCGCGCCTGAAAGAAGAGTCCGAAGCCTACAAGGCCAAGATCGTGGCACAGGCCCAGGGTGACGCGCAGCGCTTCCGCTCGGTGCTGGCCGAATACCAGAAGGCGCCCCAGGTCACGCGCGACCGCATGTATACCGACACCATGCAGCAGGTCTATACCAACGTCACCAAGGTGCTGGTCGACTCCCGCCAGGGCAGCAACCTGCTGTACCTGCCGCTGGACAAGATCATGCAGATGAGCTCCCAGGGCGGCGATGCCGCGGTTCCCGGCGAAACACCGCTGATCCCCGGCTCGGCCTCTTCATCCACGCCCGCCGCGCCCACCTCCAGCCTGCCACCCCTCGATGCCCGTTCACGCGACTCCGCCCGTTCGCGCGACCGTGAAACACGCTAAGGAAGACGATCGTGAATAGAGTTGGATTTATTGTTTCCTCGCTGCTGGTCCTCCTGGCACTGCTCAGTTCCACGCTATTCGTGGTCGACCAACGCCAGTTCGGCGTGGTCTACGCCCTGGGGCAGATCAAGGACGTGGTCACCGAACCCGGCCTGCATTTCAAGATGCCGCCGCCGTTCCAGAACGTCTCCTACATCGACAAGCGCCTGCTGGTGCTCGACAGCGTCGACGCCGAGCCCATGCTGACGGCCGAAAAGCAGCGCGTCGTGATCGACTGGTACGTGCGCTGGCGCATCACCCAGCCCAGCGACTACATCCGCAACGTCGGCCTCGATGAAAAAGCCGGCGCCAACCAGCTCAACCGCGTGGTCCGCAACGCCTTTCAGGAAGAGATCAACAAGCGCACCGTGAAGGACCTGCTGTCGCTCAAGCGCGAAGCGCTGATGGCCGACGTCAAGCGCGAAGTGCTGCAGGCCGTGCAGGGCGCCAAGCCCTGGGGCATGGACGTGGTCGACGTGCGCATCACGCGCGTGGACTATGTGGAAGCCATCACCGATTCCGTCTACAAGCGCATGGTGGCAGAGCGCCAGCGCGTGGCCAATGAACTGCGCTCCACCGGTTTGGCAGAAGGCGAAAAAATCCGCGCCGACGCCGACCGCCAGCGCGAAGTGACCATCGCCAACGCCTACCGCGATGCGCAAAAGGTCAAGGGCGAGGGCGATGCCGAAGCCGCCCGCACCTATGCCGAATCGTTCGGGCGCGACCCGCAGTTCGCCCAGTTCTACCGCAGCCTCGATGCCTACAAAGCCAGCTTCAGCAAGAAAAGCGACGTGATGGTGCTCGATCCTTCGTCCGACTTCTTCAAGGCGATGCGCGGCCCGGGCTCCGGCAGCGCCGCACCGGCCAAAAAATAAGCCGGCGTGGACGGCAACACCTTCTGGCTGGCACTGGCCTTGATGCTGGTCATCGAGGGCCTGTTGCCTTTCATCTCTCCCGGCGGCTGGCGCCGCATGTTCGAGCAAATCCTCACCCTGGGCAACGGCCAGATCCGCTTCTTTGGGCTGTGCAGCATCGCGGCGGGCTTGGTCCTGCTGGCCGTGCTGGCCTGAATTCCGCCTCACAGCCGCACCACTATTTCGTCCCGGGGGCCTTATCAGTCTCCGGCAAGCCGAAAACCGGCTTCAAGCCCGGTAAAATGCTGTTTTTAACAGCCCACGAAAATTACAATGCCCGCCTGGTCGTCATCATGGCAATTGCCCGATCAAATTGCCGATGTCCTGCCCTCCGAGGCGCGCCACATCGAAGAGCTGCGCCGCCTGTTCCTGGACACCGCCCGCAGCTACGGCTATGAACTGGTCATGCCGCCGCTGCTCGAGCACCTCGAGTCGCTGCTGACCGGCACCGGCGAAGCACTGGACCTGCAGACTTTCAAGCTGGTCGACCAGCTTTCCGGCCGCACCCTGGGCCTGCGCGCCGACACCACCCCCCAGGTCGCCCGCATCGATGCCCATTTGCTCAATCGCAGCGGCGTGGCCCGCCTCTGCTACTGCGGCCCGGTGCTGCACACCCGCACAGACCGCCCCCACGCGACCCGCGAGCCGCTGCAGTTCGGCGCTGAGATCTACGGCCATGCCGGGCTGGAAGCCGACTTGGAAGCCCAGCAGCTGGCGCTTGAGGGCCTCAAAGCGGCTGGCGTGACCGCCTTGAGCGTTGACATGGCCGACGTGCGCATCGTCAACAGCCTGCTGGCCGGCGCCACCGTCAACGGCAAGACCCTGGCACTCATCCACACCGCGCTGGCAGCCAAGGATGCGAGCGAGCTCGACAGCCTCACTGCCAGCCCGAGCAGCGGCATTTCCGCCGAAGCGCGCGCCGGCCTCAAGGCACTTCTGCAGCTCTACGGCGATGAGAAAGTCCTGGCCGAAGCCGAAAAAGCCTTGCCGCCCTCGACCGGCCTCAAGGCCGCGCTGCAAAACCTCAAATGGCTGGCGGCCCACACCGGCGGCGAAAAAGGCGAAGTCAAGGTCAGCTTCGACCTGGCCGACCTGCGCGGCTACGCCTACTACAGCGGCACGCGTTTTGCCATTTACGGGCAGGGCGCCGAACTGGCGCGCGGCGGCCGTTATGACGAAGTCGGCGCCGTGTTCGGCCGCAACCGTCCGGCGGCCGGCTTCAGCCTGGACCTGAAGGAGCTTGTCAGCGTGCTGCCGCCCCGGCCTCTGAAGGCCGCCATACGCGCGCCGTGGAGCGAAGACGCCGGCCTGCGCGCGGCCATTGCCCGGCTGCGTGCCGGCGGCGAAACCGTGGCTTGCGTGCTGCCAGGCCATGAACATGAAGTCAATGAATTCGATTGCGACCGCGAACTGGCCCAGGTTGCCGGTCAATGGGTGGTCCAGCCCCTGAAGAAAGCCGCGTGAGGGCCGCGTGCCCCATCCGGCTTGATCCCAACACACCTTAACGAGAATTGAAGATGACAAACAAACAAACCGCAGACGCGGGCCGCAATGTCGTGGTCGTGGGCACCCAGTGGGGCGACGAAGGCAAGGGCAAGCTGGTCGACTGGCTCACCGAGATGTCTCAGGGCGTGGTGCGCTTCCAGGGCGGCCACAACGCCGGCCACACGCTGGTTATCAACGGCGTCAAAACGGCGCTGCACCTGATCCCCAGCGGCATCATGCGTCCCGGCGTGAAGTGCTACATCGGCAATGGCGTGGTGCTGTCGGCCGCCAAGCTTTTCGAGGAAATTGAAGGCCTGGAAAAAGCCGGCGTTGAAGTCCGTTCGCGCCTGCGCATCAGCGAAGCCTGCCCGCTGATCCTGCCTTTCCACGCCGCGCTCGACATCGCGCGCGAAGCCTACCGCGAAAAGGGCGGCACCACCAAGATCGGCACCACCGGCCGAGGCATAGGCCCCGCCTATGAAGACAAGATCGCCCGCCGCGCGCTGCGCGTGCAGGACCTCAAATACCCCGACCGCTTCGCCGCCAAGCTGCGCGACCTGCTGGAGCTGCACAACTTCGTGCTGACCGGCTACCTGCATGCCCCGGCCATCGATTTCGACACCGTCTACGCCGAAGCCATGCGCCACGCCGAACTGCTCAAGCCCATGATGGCCGACGTCTCGCGTGAACTCAACGACGCGCATAGCGACGGCGCCAACCTGCTTTTCGAAGGCGCGCAGGGCACCTTGCTCGACGTCGACCACGGCACCTATCCCTACGTCACCTCCAGCAACTGCGTGGCCGGCAATGCCGCTGCCGGCGCCGGCGTGGGCCCGGGCATGCTGCACTACATCCTGGGCATCACCAAGGCCTATTGCACGCGTGTGGGCGGCGGGCCGTTCCCGACCGAGCTCGACTGGGAAAAACCCGGCACCGTGGGCTACCACCTGAGCACCGTGGGGGCCGAAAAAGGCGTGACCACCGGGCGCAGCCGCCGCTGCGGCTGGTTCGACGCCGCGCTGCTCAAGCGCTCGGCCCAGGTCAACGGCCTGTCGGGCCTGTGCATCACCAAACTCGACGTGCTCGACGGCATCGACGAACTCAAGCTGTGCACCGGCTACGAACTCGACGGCCACATCACCGACATCCTGCCCATGGGTGCCGAAGAGATCGAGCGCTGCAAGCCGATCTACGAAACCATGCCCGGCTGGAGCCAGAGCACGGTCGGCGTCACGGAGTACGACAAGCTGCCCGCGGCCGCGCAAAAATACCTGCACCGCATCGAGGAAGTGACCGGCGTGCCCATCGACATGATCTCCACCAGCCCGGACCGCGACCACACCATCCTGCTGCGCAACCCCTACGCCGCCGCTTGACCGGATACCCGCCACAGCTTTAGCCAAACAGCCTGCCGCCCCCTGAAACGGGCGCAGGCAGCGAATACATCAGGAGCGCCACCCATGTTGACAGAAGACGGCAAGCATCTCTATGTGAGCTATGACGAATACCACAACCTGATCGAGAAACTGGCCATCAAGATCCACCAGTCCGGCTGGCAATTCGACACCATCCTGTGCCTGGCCCGCGGCGGCATGCGCCCCGGCGACATCCTGTCGCGCATCTTCGACAAGCCGCTGGCCATCATGTCCACCAGCTCCTACCGTGCCGATGCCGGCATGACGCAGGGCAACCTCGACATCGCCCGCTTCATCACAACGCCCAAGGGCGAGATCGCCGGCAAGGTGCTGCTGGTCGACGATCTGGCCGATTCCGGCCACACGCTCAACGCCGTGATCCACCAGCTCAAGAACAACTACAAGCCCATCACCGAGCTGCGCAGCGCCGTGATCTGGACCAAGGGTGTTTCCACTTTCCAGCCTGATTATTCGGTCGAACTGCTGCCCACCAATCCCTGGATTCACCAGCCGTTTGAGGGCTATGACTCGCTGTCACCGGCGCAGCTGATGGCGAAGTGGAAGATTTAGCCCCCACGGTCGCTCACTTCGAGCCTGCGGCAGCTCCCTGCCCCTCGCACTGAGAAAGGGGCCGCTGCGCCTGCGGCCCGGCAAAGCCGATTCCGCGGCCCTTGCTTGGATGGGGACGGCCTTACGGGCGCGGCTTTTGTTCTGCTGCTCTTCAAGCCTCTGAGCTTGCCGTTAATATGCGGTCATGAGCGACATTTCCACCACCCTGATCCACCACCCCTACAAGCCGCCCGCCGGGTTTGACGCGATTCCGCCTGGCGTCTACAAGGCTTCCACCATCGCTTTTCCCACCGTCGCCGCGCTGCGCAGCCGGGACTGGAAGCACAAGACCGGCTACACCTACGGCCTGCACGGCACGCCCACCACCTTCACGCTAGAAGAGCGCGTCGCCACCCTGGAGGGCGGCAAGTACTGCACGCTGGTGCCCAGCGGCCTGGCGGCCGTGGTGCTGGTCGGCATGGCGCTGCTCAAGGCCGGCGACGAGCTGCTGATTCCCGACAACGCCTACGGGCCCAACAAGAGCTTTGCGCAGGGCGAGCTGGCCGCCTGGGGCATCACCCACCGCTTTTACGACGCGATGAACCCCGCCGACCTGGCCGCCAAGCTGGGYCCGAAAACCCGGCTGGTGTGGATAGAGGCGCCGGGCTCCATCACGCTGGAATTCCCCGACATGCCCGCGCTGGTCGCTGCCGTCAAGGCGCACAAGGATACCCACCCCGCAGGCATCGTGACCGCGCTCGACAACACCTGGGGTGCGGGCCTGGCTTTCAACGCTTTTGATCTCGGCCTGGACATCTCGGTCCAGGCGCTGACCAAATACCCCAGCGGCGGCGCCGATGTGCTGATGGGCTCCGTCGTCACGCGCGACGAAGCGCTGCACCACCTGGTCCACTTCTGCCACATGCGCGTCGGCTACGGCATAGGCGGCAACGATGCCGAACTGGTGCTGCGCGGCCTTAACAGCATGGCCTTGCGCTACGCGGCCCAGGACGCCGCCACGCGGGAACTGGCCGGCTGGCTGGCCGGCCAATCCCAGATCGCCACCGTATTGCACCCGGCCTTGCCCGGATCGCCCGGCCATGAGGTCTGGAAGCGCGACTGTAGCGGTGCCGCCTGCCTCATGAGCGCCGTCTTCAAGCCGGAGTTCACCCAGGCACAGGTGGACCGTTTTTGTGACAGCCTGAAACTTTTTAAACTAGGTTACAGCTGGGCCGGCCCCATGAGCTTGTGCGCTCCGTACGACATCCCGGCGCTACGCACCACGCCCTGGCCCTACAAAGGCGGCCTGGTGCGCTTTTCGGTAGGCCTGGAGGCCGTCGCCGACCTGCGGGCCGACATTGCGCAGGCCCTGGAAAAAGCCTGATCCAAAAGCGGGGCAAACGCCTGGTATCCAGTGGCGGCAATGCAGTACAGTAAGGCTTACTTATTCAGATGAAAGCACGCAGTGGCAACTCCCAACTATTCCTACGAAAAGCGCCAGAAAGAGCTTGCGAAAAAACGCAAAAAAGAAGAAAAGCTCAAGCGCAAGGCCGAGGGCAAGCCGGATGATGTAGCTGACGATGGGAACGATGCGCCGCCCAATGACGGCGATGCGCCGGCTGGCGTGCCACCCGCTGACCCGGCGCCCTGAACTTTCAAATTTCCAGTGAAGGATGAGCGTAAACGGTTACCAGCTCATACCCCTCGAAAACCCGGAACACCCAGCGTGTTGCCGGGTTTTTTTGTTGATGGCCGGCGCTTTTGCCGGACGGCATCGCCAGTCTATTTAGGTAACMAGCCCAGTTCCCTGGCATGCAGGCTTTGCACATACAGCCTGTCCGCCGTCTCCGTCACGGCGGTTGTTTCGGGATAGGCACCTGTCGGGTCCTGCAGGTCGGCCACCACTTTTCCTTCTTCCGTGAACGCCACCACGTGGCCATAGGCCTTGGGAATAGGCCACAAGGCGCGAGGCAGGCGCAGTATGAGCTTGCGCATGAAGGGCTTGCGGGCCAGGCCGTCAATCGTCGGGTTGCGCGGCTTGACGAGGCCCACCCATACCTTGCCGTCCAGGCCACGCATCAGGTTGTCGGGGTAGCCCGGCAGATTGTCAAAAAGTGGCTGGAGGCCGCTGCCGGGCTGGCCGACGTCCTGTTCCCGCGCATCCACCGGCAGTTTCCAGATGCGGTATCTGCCGGTTTCGGCCACAAACAGCGAGCGCTCGTCCTGGCTCAAGGCCACGCCGTTGGCAAAGCTCAGGCCCTTGGCCACGACGCGGGTGGCTAGGGTCGCCGGGTCGTACTCAATGACCCGGCCGGTGGCGGACTGCTCCAGGATGTCGAGAATGCTGGCTTCGAAGGTGCCGCCCCATTGCCGGGCCCCAAAGCGGGTGGATGCGTCGCTGAAGTACACCTTGCCATTGCGTGCCACCACCACCGCATTGGCATACAGAATCGGGCTGCCACCGGACTTGTCCGCCAGCACCGTCACTTTCCTGTCCGGCGAAATCGACAGCAGGCCTTTGAACGCATCGGCGGCGATGAGATTACCGGCGGCATCGAAATCAAAACCAAGTACGCGGCCACCGGTGTTGACCACCACTTCCTGGCCGCTCCCGTCGGGATTCATCCGCAGGATGGCGCCGCTGGCCACCGTGGCGTAGAGTTTTCCATCCCGGGCCACTACCAAATGTTCAGGACCTGCTTCGGCCCCCAGCGGGATGGTTTTCAGCTTGGCGAGTTTGTTGTTGGCGGCGAAAGGGCCGCTGTAGCCGGGTGCCGTGGGCGCTTCCCAGCTTTGCGGCGCGACGGGCACCGGCCACAGGCACAGGTAGGCGGCCAGCCCGGCCAGGGCGATACCGATGGCGGCAAGGATTTTTTTCATGGTGTTTTCTCCTCCCTGAGAATCGCTTCCGCCAGCCCCCCCAGGGTCTGCTTCGACCGGTCGGCCGCGCGGAGCGCCGTGGCCTTGGGGTACTGGCTGAAGTTGCGCTCCATGGAGCGTGCATAGCCCGGGTCGTAGTGAAGGGTGAGCAGTTCGCGGACCACAGAGGCCACGTCGCCGCCGCGGGCGCGCGCCTGCCAGTCCTGCACCACGGCCTTGCCGCGGGCCTCCGTCAAGGCGCCCAGGCGTTCGCAGAAGTGTTCGATGTCCTGCACGAAAAAGGCATAGTCCTCCAGCAGCAGCGCGACGCGCTCGTCCTCCGAAAGCTCGATCTGCAGGCAGGGGCTGGCCCGCATGGCAGCGATCAGGCCATCGGGCACCGCCACGTTGCCGACCTTTTTACTTTCGCTTTCAACATAGACCGGCCTGGCCGGGTCGAAGCCGCGCAAGGCGGACCAGATGCCGCTGTCAAAGGCTTTCTGCCTGGGCTGCTGAACGCCGGGAATCGCACCCAGCACCGAGCTGCGGTGGTTGGCCAGCGCCTCCAGGTCCAGTACCTGCGCGCCTTGGTCTGCCAGGGCCTGCAGCAGCCGGGTCTTGCCCGAGCCGGTGGGGCCGCAGACCACCCGGTAGCGCAGGCGCGCGGCCAGTTGCGGCAGGTCGGCCAGCAGCGCCGCCCGGAAGGCCTTGTAGCCGCCGTCCACCAGCGTGACCCTGAAGCCGATCTGGTCCAGCACCAGCGCCAGCGAGCCGCTGCGTTTGCCGCCGCGCCAGCAGTAGAGCAGGGGCTGCCATTCACGTGGCTTGTCGAGCACGTCACGCTGTATGTGTTCGGCGATGTTTTTCGCCACCAGTGCCGCCCCCAGTTTTTTGGCCTCGAACTGGCTGATCTGCTTGTATTTGGTGCCGACGATCTTCCGCTCCTCGTCGTGCAGGCTGGGCCAATTCAGCGCGCCGGGCAGATGGTCTTCGGCGTATTCGCCCTCGCTGCGGGCATCGATGACGTCGGAGTAGCGGCCCAGCGCGGAAAGCGCTTCTTCGGCGGAAATACGTTCAAGCGTCACTTGATCAGTTTCTTGAGTTCGGGCCACACATTGGCCAGCATGCGGGCCTGCGATTGCTCGTTGGGGTGGATGCGGTCGGCCTGGAAGCTAGCCACCGGGTCGGTGGCGTCCGCGATGCCTTTCAGGAAAAACGGCACCAGCGCGACCTTTTCCGCCTTGGCGATCTTGGTGAACAGCCCCGAAAAGGTTGCCGCGTAGGCACTGCCGTAGTTGGGCGGCACCTGCATCCCGACCAACAGCACGCGCGCGCCGGCCTTTTTGGCGGCCTGCGTCATCGCGCTGAGGTTTTGCTCGGTCATGTCCAGCGGCAGGCCGCGCAGGGCGTCATTGCCGCCCAGCTCTATCACCACCACGGCGGGCTTGTGCTGCGCCAGCAGGGCCGGCAGGCGTGAGCGGCCGCCCGAGGTGGTGTCGCCGCTGATGCTGGCGTTGACGACCCGGGCGTTCTTTTTCTCGTCAGCCAGCTGCTTTTCCAGCAGAGGCACCCAGCCCGTTCCGCGCTTGAGGCCGTATTCGGCGCTCAGGGAGTCACCGACGACCAGCACGGTAGTGGCCTGGGCGGCGGAGGCGGGCGCCTGCGCGTGGGCGGCCGGCACCGCGCCCAGCAAGGCGGCCGCGAGCAGCGCGGCCAAAGGTTTTACCAGGCGGCTCGCCGTTTGGATGGCAAGCTTGGTAAAGTCGGATTTCATATTTTCTGACAAGGCTGACATGTTTGAACCCGCGGTGAGTGGCGTGAATGATGCTTCCATGGCCTCCACAGCGCCTGGCATTTCCGGTGCGGCTGCAAAGCTTGAGGCATCAATTATTTCCGTGGAGCACGTTTTCAAGTCGGTCACCGACTCCACCGGCACATTGGCCATTTTGCGCGATATTGACTTCGCGCTCGCCGCGCGCGAAACCGCCGCCATTGTCGGCGCCTCGGGTTCGGGCAAAAGCACCTTGCTGTCCATCATCGCTGGCCTGGACACCCCCACCGAGGGCACGGTCAAGCTGGCCGGGCAGGACTTGTTCGCCCTCAGCGAAGACGACCGCGCGACCCTGCGTGCCCAGAAGGTCGGTTTTGTGTTCCAGAGCTTCCAGCTCATGGGCAACCTGAGCGCGCTGGAGAATGTCATGCTGCCGCTGGAGCTGTCGGGCGTCCGGAACGCCCGCTCGCAGGCCACCGAGATGCTCAAGCGGGTCGGCCTGGGGGAGCGGCTGGGCCACTATCCCAAGGTGCTGTCGGGCGGCGAACAGCAGCGTGTGGCGCTGGCCCGTGCCTTTGTGGTGCAGCCGGCGGTGCTGCTGGCCGACGAGCCCACCGGCAGCCTGGATTTCGCCACCGGCGAGACCGTCATGTCGCTGATGTTCGAGCTCAACCGTGAACTCGGGACCACGCTGGTGCTGGTGACCCATGACCAGGGCATCGCCGCGCGCTGCGAGCGGCGCATCACCATAGACGCGGGCCGGGTCGTTTCGGCCTGAACTTGCCCGGGGCTTCAGCGCCCCGTGTGCAGTTTTTGCGCCGCGGCCAGGAACTTCGCCCTGTCGTCGGGTTTGTCGATCAGCTGCGCCAGGGCCTTGGCCAATGCGCCCAGGCTGGTGTGGCGCGCCGATTCCTTGCGCACCAGTGTCTTGGCCAGCGGGCCGATGTAAAGGCTCAGCATGCGTTCGAGCTGGGCCTGTAGTTCCGCGCTGAAATGCTGCAGGTTGATGGAAGTCGAGGTCGCCGACGGCGATGACGGGCCCGTGGGGCGGCTCATGTCCTGGGGCCGCAGGCCGGACACCGGCATGGAATGCAGGCGGCTGGGCGTACCTGTGGTGGCACCTATGGCGCTTGTGGCGCCGGTGCGTGGACCCGAGGCCCCATGCAGCCCCGAATGCACGGGCATGCTGGCATTGCGCGGTCGCGCAAAGGCCTCGCGCGCCGTCGCGTCGGGGATGGAGACGGCCAGCAGGTCGCGCAGGCCCTGGGCGCTCACCGTGCGCGGCACCGCCTTTTTGACCAGCACCCGGGCCAGCGGGCCGATCAGCTTGGCCAGCTCGGCCTCGATGTCGTGCACCATTTCCGGCGTGAGCGAGGCCAGCGCGGCGAACGAGGCCGTGTGCTCGAACTCCAGGTTGCGCGATGCCGCGGCTGCCGCCGGCGCGGCATTCGGGTCCAGCACCGCGTAGATCTCGTGCGAGCGCAGGTGCTTGTCCATGTGCGGGCCGAGGTAGTCGAAATGGCCGGCCGCGCTGTCGGTGATGCGCGAGATCACGTCGTAATAGGCCCGCGAGACCACCACCTGGTTGGGCCTGGCGAAGTCCATGATGCGCTGGGCCACGTTGATGCCGTCGCCCACCACGTTGACCCGGTTGTTGATGTCGAACACCATGCGGATGGGCCCCAGGTGCAGGCCCACACGCAGGGACAGCTTGCGGCCGTACTTCTGCGCCAGCAGGTCGCGCAGCAGCAGGGCCGACTGCAGCGCCTCCTCGGGGTCGCCGAGGAAACAGATCGCCGCGCCGTCGCCGGTGTCTATCATGATGCGCGACGACTCCTTCACGCCGCCTATGGCCTTGGTGATCAGTTCGTTGAACAGCGCCTTGACCACCACCTGCTGGTCCACCGAATAGGTGGAGTAGGACACCAGGTCCAGGAACATGATGGTGCCCAGCACGTTCTTGCGCAGGTTCTCGGCGCTGTTGAGCGGGATGGACTGTGTATTGGCGGCGTAGGCGAGCAGGGCGTTGTCGGGCGGCGCGGCGGTGGTCGTCCTGCTTTCGGCGGGTGCCGGCGCGGGTGCGGGTGGGGGAGGCGGGGCCGCAGGTGTGGGGGGCGCCAGTACGCTGGCCGCGCGCAGCGTCTGCGTCTTCACGAAGTCCGAACTCAGCAACGCCTGGCGCAGCGCAGCCACATCCTGCGGCCGCTGGTTTTCGTTGGGCGTCATCGCCCAGTCGATGGCGCGCAGCAGCGGCGCGCCGAAGACCACCGCGCTGGCGGTGTCGGCGGCCTTGGGCATGCTGTCCTCGCGCACGCGCGAAGCCGATTCCATGGGTTTGTGGCCGGTCGTCATCCAGTACATCACCGCGCCCAGCGAATAGACGTCCGTCCACGGCCCCTGGTGGCCTTTGCTGTGGTACTGCTCGAACGGCGCGAAGCCCGGGCTCACGATGTTGGTCATGTCCTGGTTGCCGGTGACGCGGCGCGCGGCGCCGAAGTCCAGCAGCACCGGCGTGCCGTCTGCGCGGATGTAGATGTTGTCCGGCTTGATGTCGCGGTGCAGGAAGTTCACCTTGTGCACGGCCTCCAGGCCGTCCATCAGCGGGTAGATGATCTTCAGCAGGCCCTGCTGGTCCAGCGCGGGTTGCTTGGCCAGCCAGCGCTTGAGCGGGTCGCCCGACTCGTACTCCATCACGATGTAGGCCGTGCCGTTTTCCTTGAAGTAGCGCAGCACCCGCACGATGTTGGGATGGCGAAACGACGCCAGCGCGCGCGCCTCGTCGAGGAAGCGCTCCAGGCCCCACTGGAACTGCCCCTTGTTTTCGCTGGACCGCACGCTGACCGACAGGTCGGCCGCGCGCACCGCCAGCTCGCCCGGAAAGTATTCCTTGATGGCCACCGGCAACTGCAGGTTGATGTCCTGGGCCAGGTAGGTGATGCCGAAGCCGCCGCCGCCCAGCATTTTGTCGATGCGGTATTCAAAGACCGTCTGCCCCGGCATCAGCGCGGCCGCGTCGCCGTCGCCAACGACAGCCGGCGCGGCGCCGTCGGGGCGCACGGGCTGGGTACGGGTCTTGTCTTCAGGGTCGGTCATGCGTGCGCGGTCGTCGTGGGGTCGTGAAGTTCGATGCGTCTCAGTCGCCGCGGTCTATCATCTGCATGGCTTTTTCCAGGCTGCGGCGCATGCGGTTGAAAGAGCTGCCCAGCACGGCCACCTCGTCCTTGCCGCCGTCCGCGAATTCGGGCACCTCGAAGTCGCCGGTGCTGACCTTGTCGGCCGCCTGCGACATGCGGCGTATCGGCCGCACGATGAGCCAGCTTAGCATCAGGTTGAGCACCACGAACACCACCACAAACACCGCCGCCAGCGAGGCCATGAAGGTCTTGAACGTGCGCTCGGCATTGCGGATGGGGATCTCCATGGGCACCGTCACCACCTGCGCGCCAATGATTTCATTGTGTTTCCAGCCGAAGCCGTTGGCTTCGCCGTAGATCTTGATCATGCTGGCCGGTGCGGCCGCCGGCACGCTGTGGCACTGCAGGCAGGCCGCGTTGGTAATCTGGATCGGCTTGGCAATGTAGAGCAGCCGGCCCGTGGCCGCCGCGCGCTCCGAAATGAGTTCTTTCGAATCGGCGTTCTGGCGGAACTGCTGGACGATGTCGGCTTCCCAGTCGGTGGCGCGATCGCGCGGGTTGGTCGGGTTCAGCGTCGCTTCCTTGTAGCCGTAGTCGCGGTACTTCTTCTGGATATTGCCCAGGGTTTCGGTGGCCGCATAGGCCGGCACGGTCTGCGGCAGGAAGACCTCTTCGAGCTGCTTGTCCAGGTGTGGCTTGATCTGCTCCACCGTGTAGGCGCGCACCGAGAGGGCGGTGTCCATCATGAGCCGCGCATTGCGCAGCACTTCCTCACGCGCGTTTTCCTGCAGCAACTGGCGCGACATGAACCCGGCGGCGCCGAAGCCGGCCAGGAACACCACGACCAGCACCAGGTTAAATTTAAGCCTCAATCCCATAACGACCCCACTTGTGTATGTTTTTGTCGCGAAGCGTCGTCAGCCTGCGCCGGCCAACAAATTGTTACTATTTTAGTCTTACCCAGCACGCATTGTGACCGCCGGTCGGTCCTGGCGCACCGGTAGTAATGCCAATGAGTGGTCAATGAGGGGTGAAGAGTCCGGGCCGCCCAGACTCCTGGCAGTGATAATCCCCGCATGTCATCCACCCCCAAAGTCCTTTTTGGCTTCCATGCCGTCGGCGTCCGCATCAAAACCTCCCCCAAGTCCGTCCTGGAGGTGTTTTTTGACGCCTCGCGCCGCGATGCCCGCATGCGCCAGTTCACCGACCGGGCCCGCGAGGCCGGCATACGGCTGATCGAATCCGACGGCCTGCGCCTGGCCAAAATGTGCGGCAGCCACGGCCACCAGGGCGTGGTGGCCCGGGTCGATGCGCTGGCCCAGGTCAAGTCACTCGACGAACTGCTCGAGCAGCTCGAAGAAGCCGGCACGGCCCAGCCGTTGCTGCTGGTGCTGGACGGCGTGACCGACCCGCACAACCTGGGCGCCTGCCTGCGTGTGGCCGACGGCGCCGGCGCCCATGCGGTGATCGCTCCCAAGGACCATGCGGCCGGTATCAACGCCACCGTCGCCAAGGTCGCCAGCGGCGCGGCCGAAACCATGCCTTATTTCATGGTCACCAACCTGGCCCGCACCCTGGGTGAGCTCAAGGAACGCAACATCTGGTGCATAGGCACCAGCGACGATGCTGAAAAAACCATTTACGACGTGGACTTGAAAGGCCCGGTCGCCCTGGTGCTGGGCGCCGAAGGCGAGGGCATGCGCCAGCTCACGCGCAAGACCTGCGACGAACTCGTCAGCATCCCCATGCGTGGGGCGGTGGAAAGCCTGAATGTGTCCGTGGCCAGCGGCGTGTGTCTGTACGAAGCCTTGCGCCAGCGGCGTCAGGCGTCCTGAAGCCGGGCGTTAACGGGCCCTAGACCAGCCCGTACCAGCCCAGCAGCGCGCCCGCGCCCAGCAGCCACAGCAAATGGATGCGGGTGCGCCAGACGATGACGGCCGAGGCGGCGGTCAGCAGCCATACCGGCCAGTCCTTCAGCGAACTGCCGTTGGCGGCGGCCAGGATCCAGCTGGTGGCGATCAGCAAGGCCACCACGATGGGGGCCATGCCCTGCTTGAAGGCGCGCACCGCCCGCAGTTCGCGATTGCGGTGGCCCCATTGCGCCGCCGTATAGGTCAGCGTGGTGCTTGGAATCAAAATGCCGAGCAGTGACAGGAACACGCCCAGCAGCCCGGTCAGCATGCCGCCGGCGTTCAGGCCCACGTTCCAACCCATCAAGGCGATGAACAGCACGTTAGGTCCCGGCGCTGACTGCGCGATGGCGATGGAGGCGTTGAACTGCGCGTCGGTCAGCCAGTGCTGCTTGTCGACCAGGAAACGGTGCATGTCGGGCGCGGTGCTGATGGCCCCGCCCACCGACAGCAGCGACAGCGAGAGGTAGTGCAGGAACAGGTCGAACCATTCCCGCGCGCCGAAAACCAGGTGCAGCGTTGGCAGTTGTTCGTTCATGGCTGGAGCCTGCGGTAGGCCAGCACGCAGGCCGTGAAGCCCAGGCTCAGCAGCACGTAAGCCAGCGGAATGCGCAGCAGTGCAATGGACACAAAACACAGCAGGCCCAGGCCCGCGCACAGCCGCAGGCCCAGCACGTTCTTCTTGAGCGCGCCAAAAAGCTTGAGGCCGGTCGCCCCGATCAGCCCGGCCGCCACCGCGGCCATGCCGCGCAGCGCGCCCGCCACGCCGGGATGGCCGGCGAACTGGGCATACAGCACCGCCAGCAGCAGTACCAGCACCAGCGGCAGCG
>NZ_JBFUBY010000012.1:0-29291 GCF_056405515.1 Polaromonas sp. P1_G2 | reverse complement strand
GCTGATCGCCGAGCTTTACGGCGGCGTCGACTGGGTGCTGGTCGAAGGCTTCAAGAGCAGTGACCTGCTCAAGATCGAGGTCTGGCGCGGCCCCTCGGCCGACTACGCGGGCAAGCCCGCCCGCTACATGGACGACGATTTCATCGTCGCCATCGCCACCGACACTCCCGATCAATTGCCCGAAGCAACCTTGCGTCCGGTGCTGGATTTGAACGACGGCGACGCCGTGGCCGACTACCTGGTCAACAATCAAGAGCGCTTTGCCTATTCCTTCGAAGACCGTTTCGGCTAGGCCTGGGTGAGGCAGTGAAGGCCAGCCCTGACGCCAGCCCAGTTCCGTTCATGCCTTTGTTCCGGATATCCCGACCATGAGTTCTGTTCCCGCCGCACCCACAGCCCGCGCACCCCTGAAGCCTCTGGACCAGGCGCTGGCCGAGTTGCTGGCCCGCGCGGCAAGCTTGCCCGGCGGCGAGACGGTTTCCACCTTTGACGCCGACGGCCGCGTGCTGGCCCAGGACCTGGTCTCCAGTCTCGACGTGCCGGCCCATGACAACAGCTCCATGGACGGCTACGCGCTGCGCACGGCCGATTGGGCCGAAGGTGCGGTGCTGCCGGTCGGCCAGCGCATCCCGGCCGGCAGCAGCGGCCATGCCCTGGCGCCGGCCTCGGCCGCGCGCATCTTCACCGGCGCGCCCATTCCACCCGGCGCCGATGCCGTGGTGATGCAGGAAGACTGCGAAGCCGTGAATGAGGGCGTGCGCATCAAGGCCAGGCCCCAGCCCGGCCAATGGATTCGCCGCCGCGGCGAGGACGTGGCCGCCGGCACCGTGGTGCTGCACCGCGGCGAACGCCTGACGCCCGCCTCGCTGGGCCTGGCCGCCAGCATCGGCTTTGACAAACTGCAGGTCGCGCCCCGGGTGCGCGTGGCCTTGTTCTCCACGGGCGACGAACTCGTCATGCCCGGCGAGGTCGCACCGGCCGACATGAAACCCGGCGCCATCTACAACTCCAACCGTTTCTTCTTGCGCGCCTTGCTGCTGCGCCTGGGCTGCAGCGTGACAGACCTCGGCATCGTGCCCGACCGCCTCGATGCCACAATCGCCGCGCTCAAGGGTGCCGGCGAAGCGCATGACCTGATCCTCACCAGCGGCGGCGTTTCCGTCGGCGAGGAAGACCACATCAAGCCCGCCGTACAGGCGCTGGGCGAGCTCGCCCTGTGGCAGATCGCGATCAAGCCGGGAAAACCATTCGCTTGCGGCAAGGTCGGCGGCGCGCACTTCATCGGACTGCCGGGCAATCCGGTGTCCAGCTTTGTGACCTTCCTGGTGCTGGTGCGGCCCTTTTTGCTCAGGCTGCAGGGCGCGTCCGAGGTGGCTCCCGCTTCCATCGCGCTGCCGGCCCATTTCGACTGGCCCAAGGCCGACAAGCGCCGCGAATTTTTGCGTGCCAGGCGCAACGCCGCAGGCGGGCTCGACTTGTTCAGCAACCAGAGCTCGGGTGTGTTGACCTCGGCCGTCTGGGGCGACGGCGTCATCGACAACCCGGCCGGCCAGGCGATTGCCCATGGCGACGCGGTGCAATTCATCCCGTTTTCGGCATTGATGGCCTAAGGCGCTGCATAAAGGCCTTCCCATGAAAGTCACCATCAAATATTTTGCGTCCATTCGCGAAGCCATAGGGCAGGGCAGCGAGGTGCGCGACACCGCCGCCACCACGCTGGCTGCCCTGCGCGATGAACTGCTAGCGGCCACGCCAGCGCATGCCGCCAGCCTGGCGCGCGGCCGGGCTGTGCGCATGGCGCTCAACCAGGTCATGAGCGACGAAGCGGCACTGCTCAGCGATGGCTGCGAAGTCGCTTTCTTCCCGCCCGTGACCGGCGGCTGACCCGCCCGGCTCAAGCCACCAGCGCGTCCAGCCGCTGAAGGCGTTCGGCCAACTCTGTAGAAGCCCGTGTCATCGGGCTGCGCAGCTCGTTGCGAAGCAGGCCGCGTTCCGCCATCAGCGCCTTGAGCGGCCCCGGGTTGGGCTCGGCAAACAGGCCGGCTATCAAGGGTTGCAGCGGCGCCCACAAGACCTCGGCTCCCGCCAGGTCACCCACCCGGATGCGCCGTAGCACCTCCACAAAACGTTCCGTGTGCAGGTGGGCTGCCGCCGCAATCGCGCCCCGGCCGCCCTGCGCCATGGTGGCCAAGATATTCACGTCTTCGCCCGCCAGCACCTGCAGCCGCCCATCGGCGATCAGGGCTTTTGTCTTGGCCGGGTCGCCGCCGCAGTCCTTGAGGGCCAGGATGCGCGGATGACTGGCCAGCGTCAGCAGAGTTTCGAGTTCCAGGCGGCTGCCGGTGCGGTAGGGGATGTCATAGAGGATCACCGGCACGGTGCTCGCGTCGGCCAGGGCGCTGAACCATTCGATGAGGCCCGCCTGGGAGGGCCGGATATAGCTGGGCGCCGGCAGCAGGATGCCGGCCAGGCCCAGCGTGCCCAGTGCCTTGATGCGCGCCGCCGTCTTGCCCAGGTGGTAGCCCGACAGGCCCATGACCAGCGGCAGGCCGTCGGCATGTTCCATCACGGTGTGCAGCGTTTGCAGCTGCTCGTCCTCGTCCAGGGCGGCGGCCTCGCCGGTGGAGCCGCAGACCACCAGCCCGGCGATGCCCTTGGCGCAGTAATGCGCCACCAGGCGCTTCAAGGCCGCATGGTCGACCTTACCCTGGTCAAAGGGGGTGACAAGTGGAATCCACAGTCCTGAGAAATCGGTATTTGCCTGGTTGGCAGTAAGCGCTGTTTGCATGAAGAGACATCCCAAAAAACTGACCGGCTTGAAAGGCCGTCATCAGAACAAGAGATGGGTGTCCGCAAAAGACTGGGAAAGTAAGCAACGGTTCCATCGCTCATTCGACGACGGAACCGCAGCCCCGGTCAAATGAGCAACGGTTTTTTCGATTTGCTGGCGCTCGCCCCAAGGCCGCGGGCACTGTCGTGCGTCCGGGCGGCGAGGGGGAAGGTGTGGCCAGTCATGCGGCAAATCTTACCGTAGGCACTGCGTTCCGGGGGCGCGAGTGGCAAAATTGCCACTATGGCTTCACCCCGCGTCCTGATCACCACCGATGACTTCAACCTCGCCGAAGAGGTGGCCGCGCTACGGGCCGGAGACAAGCGGGTCGGCGCCGTCTGTACCTTCACCGGCACGGTCAGGGACCGCAACGACGGCCTGAGCGTCAGCAGCATGGAGCTGGAACACTATCCCGGCATGACCGAAAAAGCCATCGAAGCCATGGTCGACGAGGCGATGGTGCGCTTTGACATCTTCGGCGCGCGTGTGGTGCACCGCGTCGGCCTGTTGCAGCCGCTGGACCAGGTCGTCCTGGTGGCAGTGACCTCCGCGCACCGCGGTGAAAGCTTCAAGGCCTGCGAGTTCCTGATGGACTATCTCAAGACTCAGGCGCCGTTCTGGAAAAAAGAGCAGACGCCGGAAGGTGCGCGGTGGGTTGATGCGCGGGTCACCGATGATGCGGCGCTGGCCAAGTGGGGCATTGTGGCCCCCAATGCCTGAACACAGGCCCTAGTTCAGGTAGCGGGGCTTTTCCATGGCATCCGGCGGCTCGGGGGTGTCCGCTGCCTCTTCGAGACCGGCGACCGGCGGTGATTTGAGCCACTGGGATTTTTTGAGGCACTTGTTCAGCAGCTGCAGCAATCCCTGGGTGAGCCGGGCGCTGATGGCGATTCGCACATTGCGTCCCGGTTCGGGCAGCTTTTCGATAAAAGCCAGTTCCAGCTTGCCCGATTTCAGCAAGGACATTTTGACTTCCGTCACCAACAGCGGTTCTGTTCCCAGCGGCAGCGCGGCATTTTCGGCCTGGTAGGGCGTCTTGAAATCGCTGACCTGGGCCAGAGCTTCTTTGTTGAAGTTCTCCACCATGCGCCGGCGATGCAGGTCCTGGGGCGTTGCGATGTCGCTGTCTTTGGTTTCCTGGGCCAGCTGGCCGGCGGCGGTTTTCGTCAGGGCAGGCACCAGGGAGAGCGTCATGCGGCGGGTCAGCCACAGGCGCAGTTCCTCGCTTTCATGGCTGCTGATGCGCACCAGCAGCCTGTCCTGCTCCTGGTGGTAGGTCACCGAGACCTGGTGGATGTTCATGGGCCGATTTTAGGGGCGCCGGGAAAATGCTTGAAAACCAGCCCCAGCCCCCCAGATACTGTGCAACATCCATCCGGATGGGGCCTGAGCCAGGCCTGCCGGAATCCACGGAGCCCTATCCATGCGACAAGACAAACTGACCACCAAATTCCAGGAAGCCCTGAGCGACGCGCAATCCCTCGCGCTGGGCAATGACAACGGCTATATCGAGCCGGTCCACCTGCTGGCCGCCATGCTGCGCCAGGACGACGGCCCGCGCGCGCTGCTGGAAAGAGCCGGCGTCAACGTCGGCGGCCTCACGCAGGCCGCAGACGCCGCCGTCAAAAAGCTGCCGCAGGTACAGGGCCAGGACCAGATCCAGGTCGGCCCCGATCTCGCCAAGCTGCTGCAGGCCACCGAAAAAGAAGCCATCAAACGCAACGACCAGTTCATTGCCGGTGAGCTCTTTCTGCTGGCCGTGGCCGACAGCAAGGGCGACGTCGGCCGCCTGGCCAAGGAAAACGGCTTGACGCGCAAGGCGCTCGAAGCCGCGATAGACGCGGTGCGCGGCGGCCAGGGCGTGAACAGCGCCGACGCCGAAGGCCAGCGCGAAGCCCTCAAGAAATACTGCATGGACCTGACCGAGCGCGCCCGCCTGGGCAAGCTCGACCCGGTCATCGGCCGCGACGACGAAATCCGCCGCGCCATCCAGGTGCTGCAGCGCCGCACCAAGAACAACCCCGTGCTGATCGGCGAGCCCGGCGTCGGCAAGACCGCCATCGTCGAAGGCCTGGCCCAGCGCATCGTGGCGGGCGAAGTACCTGACTCCCTCAAGGGCAAGCGCGTGCTCTCGCTCGACATGGCCGCATTGCTGGCCGGCGCCAAGTTCCGCGGCGAGTTTGAAGAGCGCCTGAAAACCGTGCTCAACGAGCTGGCCAAGGACGAAGGCCAGACCATCGTCTTCATCGACGAGCTGCACACCATGGTGGGCGCCGGCAAGGCCGAAGGCGCAATGGACGCCGGCAACATGCTCAAGCCCGCACTGGCGCGCGGCGAGCTGCACTGCGTGGGCGCCACCACGCTCGACGAATACCGCAAGTACATCGAAAAAGACGCCGCGCTGGAGYGCCGCTTCCAGAAAATCCTGGTCGGCGAGCCGACCGTGGAGGCGACCATCGCCATCCTGCGCGGCCTGCAGGAAAAATATGAGGTGCATCACGGCGTGCAGATCACCGACCCGGCCATCGTGGCCGCGGCCGAGCTGAGTCACCGTTACATCACCGACCGTTTCCTGCCCGACAAGGCCATCGACCTGATCGACGAGGCCGCGGCCAAGATCAAGATCGAGATGGACTCCAAGCCCGAGGTCATGGACAAACTTGACCGCCGCCTGATCCAGTTGCAGATCGAGCGCGAAGCCGTGCGCCGTGAAAAAGATGAATCTTCGAAAAAGCGCTTCGAGTTGATCGAGGAAGAAATCGTCAAGCTGCAAAAAGAGATCTCCGACCTCGACGAAATCTGGCAGGCCGAAAAAGCCCAGGCCCTGGGTTCCAAGGACGTGATGGAGGAAATCGACCGCATCCGCTTCCAGATCGAGGAGTTCACCCGCAAGGGAGACTTCAACAAGGTCGCCGAGCTGCAATACGGCAAACTGCCCGAACTCGAAAAACGCCTCAAGGAGGCGCAGGACACCGAAGCCAGCAAGGGCAAGTCCAACGCGCCCACGCTGCTGCGCACCCAGGTCGGCGCCGAAGAGATCGCCGAGGTCGTGGCGCGCGCCACCGGCATCCCCGTCAGCAAGCTGATGCAGGGCGAGCGCGACAAGCTGCTGCAGATGGAGGGCAAACTCCATGAGCGCGTGGTCGGCCAGGAAGAAGCCATCGGCGCGGTGGCCAACGCGATCCGCCGTTCACGCTCGGGCCTGAGCGACCCGAACCGCCCGACCGGCTCCTTCCTGTTCCTGGGCCCCACCGGCGTGGGCAAGACCGAGCTGTGCAAGGCGCTGGCCGGCTTCCTGTTCGACAGCGAGGATCACCTGATACGCGTCGACATGAGCGAGTTCATGGAAAAGCATTCGGTGGCCCGCCTGATAGGCGCGCCTCCGGGTTACGTGGGCTATGAGGAGGGCGGCTACCTGACCGAGGCCGTGCGCCGCAAGCCCTATAGCGTGCTGCTGCTCGACGAGGTCGAAAAAGCTCACCCCGACGTGTTCAATGTGCTGCTGCAGGTGCTGGACGACGGCCGCCTGACGGACGGGCAGGGCCGCACGGTGGACTTCAAGAACACCGTGATCGTCATGACCAGCAACATCGGCTCGCCCATCATCCAGTCCATGGTCGGCAAGCCGACCGAAGAAATCAAGGACGCGGTGACGGACGAGCTCAAGAACTACTTCCGCCCCGAGTTCCTGAACCGGATCGACGAGACCGTGGTGTTCCACGCGCTCGATGCGAAGAACATCGAGTCCATCGCGCGCATACAGCTCAAGGTGTTGGTTGCCCGGCTGCAGAAGATGGACCTCGCGCTGGACGTGTCGGAAGCGGCGATCGCCGAACTCGCCAAGGTCGGCTTCGACCCGGTGTTCGGCGCCAGGCCGCTCAAACGGGCCATCCAGCAGCGTATCGAAAATCCGCTCAGCAAGCTGCTGCTCGAAGGGCGTTTCCCGCCCAAGAGCACGATACCGGTGGACGTGGATCCCATCCGCGACCCGGGCGTGTTCCGGTTCGAATCGACGGTTCACTGACCAACGGTTTCATGGTGAGCCTCACAGCCCGCTCCGGCTTGCGCCGGGGCGGGTTTTTTTATGGCCGCACCACGAAGGAAATGCTGGAATCGTCCTACATCTCCACCGGCCCGCCCGGCCTACCATGGGCTTCTGCCCCACCGGAACTGTCATGCCCAACCGCCTTGCCCGCGCCGCGCTGCGCACCGCCTGCCTGGCGGCAAGCCTCGCCATTGGCGCGCCGGTCGCGGCACAAGATCCGGGCAGCAAGGAGCCAGGCACGCGCACCCTGGCCCCGGTGACCATCAGCGCCAAGGCCAATCGCGACCCGGTCGAGAAGTCTTACCGAAAGATGATCCGGGGTATGGAGTTGTTCGAGCGCGAAAAAAACCTCGCACCAAATGCCTCGCTGCGCTTCAAGCTGCTGCCGCGGCGGCGCGAGACCGACATGAACTCGATTGACATGGAGGTCATAGGCAGCACCGTCGCCTTTCCCCTGGCCATCGCGCCCGACCATACCTTCAGCCTGCCGCGTGACCCCAAGGCTTTCTCGGAAGATGCGCAGGTCATTCCCAATCGCAAGGCCCAGAGCATGACCTGGCGCACCGAGATCCGCACGCCGGGCCTGCCGCCCAATACCCGGCGCCTGGGCGACCTGCGGCTGGAGTGCAGGGTGGGCATGGAGGCCGGGCTGGTCTCGCGCAGCGGTGGTGTTGTGGACCGGATCGCCGGCGCCGTGTTCGACACGCCGGCTTACTGCGACAAGCCGGCTCCGCTCTACCTGTTCTTTTCGGAGCGCCCGTTGTTCAGCGTCACGCTGAAGGCCGGCGAGCGCCGCGAAATCCTGCCCCTGGCCATGCTTTACGCCGCCGCGAGCGACGACCCCAAGCTCGACAGGGACCTGCCCGATTGCGACTGCGAGGTGCTGGTGGACCGCACTTACTTCCTGCCGCTGGGCGACCGCAGCTGGCCCGACGACACCCTGGTCGAGTTTGACTACATGGAGGGCGGGTGATGCTGGCGTGCAGGCTCATTTTGTGTGCCGGCCTGGTGCTGGCGGGCTGCGCGGGCCCGGGCGGCGTCGAGGAAACCCGGCCGCCTTTTCGGGATGCCAGCCTGTCGATGCAGGGTGCGCAGGGGATGGTGATCCCCGGAACCAGTACCAAAGCCGACGTGGCCGCCGCGCTGGGCCTCGCCACCGTGGTCAGGTTCGACAGCGGCTACGAGGTCTGGGCTTACCGGGAGAAGCCGCCCAAAAGCGAAACACCGGGCGCCGAGTTTGTGATCCTGTTTACGCCGTCCGGCATCGTGCAGAAAACCCGGATACGGCCCCGCTACGAGGCGGGTCCTGCTTCCTAGTCGCCCAGGCCCACAAAGATGTTCTGCACGTCATCGTTCGCATCGATGGCGGCCAGGAAGGCCTCGACTTCTTCGAGTTCCGCGGCACTCAGGGTGGACGGGCTGACGGGGTTTTTGGCCTTGTAGCCRAGCTTGGCCGACAGCACGGTAAAGCCCTGTGCGGGCAGGGCGCGGCTGACGATGTCCAGGTCGGCGTGGTCGGTCAGGAACATGGTTGTGCCTTCTTCGTGGCCTGGCTCGAAATCCTGGGCGCCGGCTTCAATCGCGGCCAGTTCGGGATCGGCGCCGGCCGCCAAGGGCTCGGCTTCGATCATGCCCACATGGTCGAAGTCCCAGGAGACCGAGCCCGAAGTGCCCAGATGCCCCTTGCGGAACAGCACGCGGATTTCCGAGGCCGCGCGGTTCAGGTTGTCTGTCAGGCATTCGACCATCAGGGGAACGCGGTGCGGCGCGAAGCCCTCGTAGATCACATGCTCGAAATGGACGGCATCACCCGTGAGGCCGGCGCCCTTTTTGATGGCGCGCTCCAAGGTATCTTTGGGCATGGAGACCTTGCGGGCCTGCTCCACCACCAGCCGCAGCCGTGCGTTCGAGGCCGGGTCCGCGCCGTTGCGCGCCGCGACCATGATTTCCTTGGCCAGTTTGCCGAATACCCGGCCCCTGGCGTTCGCGGCCAGTTCCTTGCCTTTTGCTTTCCACTGCGCGCCCATGTCTGTTCTTCCTTGCTGTTGCCGCGCTTGACGCGCCTGCTGTATTCGGGGGGTGCTGCGGCATGGCACGGAGCACGCGCCGCAGGACCGGGGTCCCCGGTTATACACCCATACGGTGCGGCCGCAACGGTAGGACGGCGCCGACGCGAACATCAGCGCCTTCCCGCTACAGCAGGAGTGGAGCGGCGCTAATTTTGGACACCTGTCAACACGAAAGGAGCCGACATGCCAAGAGGTGACAAATCCTCCTACTCCGACAAGCAAAAGCGCAAAGCCGAGCACATCGAGGAAGGCTATGAGGACCGCGGCGTCGGCAAGGAAGAAGCCGAGCGGCGCGCCTGGGCCACGGTGAACAAGGAAACCGGCGGCGGCAAAAAGTCCGGCTCGGGCCGCGGCAAGGCGGAAAACCACGCGCCTTCACGCAAGGGTGGGCGCCTGGGCGGCGCGGCGGCGGCTTCGCGCACCGCGGCCGAGCGTTCGGCGTCTGCCAAAAAGGCCGCGGCCACCCGCAAGCGCAACGCTTCGAAGTAAGTCTTACTTGACCGGGATCACGGTGCCGGCCGGCACCGGAACGGCCGTGACGCTGTTTTGCGGCGAGCCTTCTATGACCCGGTCCGAGTAGGTCAGGTAGACCAGCGTGTTGCGTTTGGTGTCTATCATGCGCACCACCCGCAGTCTCTTGAAGACCAGCGAAATACGCTCGCTGAACATTTCTTCCTGCTTGTCCATAGGCTTGGCGCCAAAGCTGATGACGCCGGTCTGCCGGCAGGCGATGGAGGCTTCGGCCTTGTCCTCGGCCAGGCCGAAAGCGCCCTTGATGCCGCCGGTCTTGGCGCGCGACACATAGCAGGTCACACCTGCGACCTTGGGATCGTCGTAGGCATCGACCACGATCTTGTGGTCTGGGCCTATGAACTTGAACACGGTGTCGACGGCGCCGATTTCCTCCCCGCCGGCACCGCCGCAGGCGGAGATGAGCAGGAGCAGGCTGAGCGCGCCGAACGCGGGGCGCAGAAGGTGTCGGGTGGTCATGGAATATCCCTCTTGGTATGTGTTGGATGCCGTGGGCTCTCGCGGCCCGGGTTTCTAATGTACAAAACCCACGCGCCGCGCGAGCCGCCTCGGTGCAAGAAGGGCAAGCAAATGTCAGCTCAGGGCTTCAAAAGCTCAAAAAAACCGCTCGCCAGGCGCTCGCCGTTGACCATGATGTCTACCTCATGCCGGCCGGCATGGTGCACACGCGTCGTGAAGTCGCGCACCACCTGGCTGCGTGACAGCCGCACGCTTTCGCCCGTGCCCAGATTCAGTTCCTTGAGCTTGAAGACCTTGGCCGAGCTGCTGCCGGCCTTTTTGACGTAGTGGATGGTGTAGTCCACCACCAGGCGCTGGCTCTGGCGCGAGGTGGACTGCAGCGTGAACGACAGCTCCAGCCGTTCACCCAGGCTGAGTTTTTTCGGGCTCACGGAAAAGCCGCTGATGCTGGCCGCCGCCTTTTTACCGGCGCCAATCACGCCCAGGGCCTGCCTGTCGCCCTGCTTGATCAAGGTGCGCAGCGCGTGGCGCGCGATCCACGCGGTGTGCGGGTTGTCCAGCGGCCAGCTTTTGAGGCGCTTGAGCACCCACTCGGGATGCAGCTTTGTGATGTCGTTGAGGTGGTTGGCCACCGACTTGCGCACGTAGAGGCTGCTGTCGGCCTTGAGCGCTTCCAGGATGGGCGCGGCAAGTTCCGGGTCGGCCATCAGCGCATCAAGCCTGAAAGACCAGGGCAGGCGAGGGCGGCTGCCTTCGCTGGCCAGGCGCCGCACGTGTTCGCTCTCGTCCGTGGCCCAGGTTTTCATCACGGCCAGCGTGCGCGCCGGGTCCTGGCGGATGAACTCGCGGATGGCGTATTCAGAGCTGCCGAAAGCGGTGAAAAACCTCAGCGCCTCCATGGACGTGTCAAAGTCGTCGCGTCCATAAAGGCCCACATAGTCCGGCAGCACCAGGGTGACAAACCCGCTGTTGATGCGCGGCGCCAGCTTGCGCAGGATGGCGATGGCTTTTTTGTAGTCGGCGGGCAGCGTGGCGTGCAGGCATTCGCTGGTACGCCGCAGGCGCTGCATCAGCGAGAGCTCGTCCAGCCCGGGCAGCGCCAGCGCGAGAAACTTCTTGCCGTCAAAACGCGGATAGACCGCAGCGGTTTCCGCCGCGATGTGGCGATAGCGCGCGGGATCGAAGATGTTTTTGAGGGCGGGAGCGGCGTTGTCGGACATGGCGCCCGATTCTGCCACCGCAGGGTTTTTCAGGCTTCCAGAGCGGCGCGCGGGTCAAACGCCTTGAAGGCCTCGGCCATGTCCTCGTAAGCCTTTTTGGCCACCTTGCTGCCGGCGGGCGGCAGCGCCAGTTGCAGCACAAAGTAGAAGTCGCCCGCCGGCTTGCCCGGCAGGCCCCGGCCCTTGAGCCTGAGCTTGTTTCCCGGCGAAGAACCCGCCGGGATGGTGAGCTCGACCCGGCCCGTCGGCGTGGCCGCCTCGACCTGCGCGCCCAGGGCGGCCTCCCAGGGGGCCACGGGCAGGTTCATGTAGACGTCGCGGCCGTCGGCGCGATAGAGCTTGTGCGGCAGGAATTCCACGTCCAGGTAGAGGTCGCCGGCGCCGCCCTTGCCGGCCCCCGGCGCACCCTGTCCGGCCAGGCGGATGTGCTGGCCGGCGCGTATGCCCTTGGGAATGGTGAATTCGATGCTGCGGGGCTGGCCGCGCCTGCCCGGCTCGCTGAGCTGCAGCGTGCGCGTGGCGCCCTGGTACGAGTCCTCGATGGCGATCTGTATCTTCGCGTGCTGGTCCTCGCCGGCCATGTCGAAACCGCCGCGGGCACGGCCCATACTGCCGCCCATGTCGGCACCCATGCTGCGAAAGATGGCGTCAAAGAAGTMGCTGTGATCGAAGCCCCCGGCCTCGCCAAAGAACGCTTGGCCGTCGGCTTCCTCACGCGCCTGCCACCCCGGCGGCGGCCGGAATTCCTGGCCGGCCTGCCAGTTCGCGCCCAGCCTGTCGTAAGCCGCGCGCTTTTCAGGGTCGCGCAGCACCTCATAGGCTTCGGAAATCTCCTTGAAGCGCACCTCGGCGTTCTTTTCCTTGCTGACGTCGGGGTGGTATTTACGTGCCAGCTTGCGGTGGGCTTTTTTGATTTCGTCGGGTGTGGCGTCGCGCGCCACGCCCATGGCCTTGTAATAGTCCTTGTATTCCATGAAAAACCTTCCTCGGGGATGGTTGGCCCGGCGGCTCCGGCCACCAGGTCAGTTGCACCAGGCTTGTAAATGGGGGCGACCGCCTCAGGGTCAACCCGCAGCGCCGCTGGAGTTGCGCCTCTACCGGGCGGTTGTGGCGGTCCCTATCATCCAGCGATGACCTCCAGCCCATCCCTCTCCCCTGAAAGTGCCGGCCTGCGCACCCTGTTTGACGCCCAGCACCAGGCCAGCCGCGCGCAGGTCGAAGTACCGCTGGCGCTGCGCCGCGACCGCCTGTTGCGCATACGCGCCTTGCTGGACGAACACGGCGCCGAACTGGCGCAGGCCGTCAACGCCGACTTCGGCGTGCGCTCGCCGCAACTCACCGAAATCGCCGACATCTTTGTGCTGCGCTCGCTGCTGTCCAGCACGCTCAAGAACCTGCCGAAGTGGATGAAACCCGTCAAGGTGCGCACACCGCTGTATCTGCAGCCTTCGCGCGCCTTCCTGCAGCGCCAGCCGCTGGGCGTGGTGGGTGTGGTCTCGCCCTGGAACTACCCGGTGCAACTCTCGCTGGGCCCGGTCATCACCGCCCTGGCCGCGGGCAACCGCGTGATGCTCAAGCCCAGCGAACTCACGCCGCGCACCTCGGCCCTGCTGGCCGCGCTGATTGGACAGTCCTTTGCGCCCGACGAACTCTGCGTGGTGCAGGGCGACGGCCAACTGGCCGCCGAATTCGCCGGCCTGCCGTTCGACCACCTGTTCTTCACCGGCTCCACCGCCGTGGGCCGCAAGGTGGCCGAGGCCGCCGCCGCCAACCTCACGCCGACCACGCTCGAGCTGGGCGGCAAGTCGCCGTGCATCATCGATGCCTCCTGCGACATCGACAAGGCCGCCATCAAGATCGCGCACGGCAAGCTGCTCAACGCCGGCCAGACCTGCATCGCGCCCGATTACGTGCTGTTGCCGCAGGGCAGCGAAACGGCTTTCGGCGAGGCTTTTGCCCGCGCCGTGGCAACGCTGTTTCCCACCATCACCGGCAACCCCGACTACGCGGCCATCATCAGCCCGCGACACCTGGAGCGACTGCAGGCGCTGCTGGCGCAGGCCGAAGGCGAGGGCGCGCGGCTGCAGACTGTCCAACCCGCACATCCTGGTATGGCCGGTGTGGGCGCGGCATCCCGGCAGATGGCGCCGGTGCTGGCCTTTGATGTCCCCGCCACCTCGAAGCTGCTCGGCGAGGAAATCTTCGGCCCCATCCTGCCGGTGATTCCTTATGCGTCGATCGACGAAGCGATCCGCTACGTCAACGCCAGGCCGCGGCCGCTGGCGCTCTACTGGTTCGGCACCGACACCGGTTCGCGCGACCATGTGCTGGCACGCACCGTGAGCGGCGGCGTCACCGTGAACGACACGCTGATGCACATCGCCCACGAAAACCTGCCCTTCGGCGGCGTCGGCGAAAGCGGCTGGGGCGCCTACCACGGTGAGACCGGTTTCCTGCGGCTCACGCAGCAAAAGCCGGTGATGGTTCAGTCCAAATGGGCGCGCGGGGATTTGTTCTATCCGCCTTATGGGAAGCGGTTTGAGCAGGTGATGGGCTTGCTCAAGCGATTGCTTTGAGCTTTGCCTAAGGCGCGGCCCCAAACACCTGCGTCCAGTAAATTCCCAGGCTGCTCTGGGTGTTCACCACAAAGGCCGCGCCCATCTCCCTGAAAGCGGGCGACATGATGTTGGCGCAATGGCCGGGGCTGTTGATCCAGCCGCGCACGGCCGCGTCGGCATCCACCTGGCCGGCGGCGATGTTCTCGCCGATGGCGCGCCAGCGGTAACCGGCACGCGTAGCCCGGCTGTCCACCGTGCTGCCGTCGCGGCCGGTGTGGCTGAAGTAGTCGTAACGCGCCATGTCGGCGGCATGGGCGCTGGCCAGGCCGTACAGCGCGGGGTTGAGCCGCAGCGGCGGCGCCGCGGCGAAAGCCTGGTTGCCGCAGCGCTGCGGCCGGGAACGCGCCTCGTTGACCAGCGCCAGCACCCGCGCCTGCACCTGGTCGGCCTGCGCCGCGGCGGGCGGCGCAAAGGGCTCGGCCAACACCACCCAGGTTTGTGCGCCGCGCTGGTAAAAGCCGGCCTCCAGAAACTCGCTGCGCATGGCCGCGCCGCATGAGCTGCCCAGCGCCTTTTGCGTCAGTGCCGCGGCCCCGGTGGCGCCCCGCACCGTGATCTGCACGGTGCGCTGGGCGCGGTAGCCGCTGGCTTTGAGCGCGTCATCGAGCTTGCGGCCGCCCGCGACCAGCGCTGCGGCGCGCGACAGCGCGGCATCTTCACGCAGCGGGGCAGCCGGGCGGGCGCCTTTTCCGCAGCCCTGCTGGCGCAGCGCATTGAGCGCGCGCAGCAGCGGGGCATGGTCTTGTGCCGCCGGCTGCGCCTGCGCCAGGCTGGCGGCGGCCAGCAGGATCGCCAGCGCCGCACGCGCGCACGCGCCCCGTGCTTTTGTCGCCATGCTGGAAGTTCGCATGGCTGCATGATAGCCAGCGGTACGACCGGACCGGCGCGGGGGCCGAGGCAGGGCCGGTAAGATATTTTTTTGAAAAGATATGAACCCTTTCGACGCCGGCAGGCCTCTTTGTCAGCATCCACCACCAACAAGGAGTTCCTGATGTTTTTCCTGCAACGCAATCTTCCCGCCTGGGAACGGGCTTTTCGCCTGGGCAGCGCGCTGCTGCTGGCCTGCGCCGGCCTGCTATGGCTACCGGCCGGCTGGCCCGTGGCCTTGGCGCTGGGCAGCGCGCTGGTCATGGGGCTGACGGGCATGATCGGGTTCTGCCCGGCCTGCGCGCTCGTCGGTCGCAAGCCTGTGGCCAAAGGCAAGCCGTGAAGGCCAGTCCCCAACTGGTCRACGCCGCCCGCGGCGGAGACGCCCAGGCCATCGCCCAACTGCTCACACAGTGCCAGCCGGACCTCAAGCGTTTCGCGCGCCGGACCTGTTCTTCGGCCGAGGATGCCGAAGACGCGGTGCAGGCCGCGCTATGGCAGCTCTACCGCAAGATAGGCGCGCTGCGAACCGCCGCGACTTTCGCGGTCTGGCTGTTTCGCATCGTCGAGCGCGAATGCTTTCGCCTGTTCCGCGGCCGCGGTGCCGCACGGGCCCAGGAGGGCGCCGACGTGGAAGCTGTCGCCGCGCCGGCGCTGCCGCTGGACCTGCGGCTGGACCTGAGCCGGGCCATCGCCGCCTTGCCCGAGGCCTACCGCGAGGTGCTGATCCTGCGCGACGTCGATGAACTCACGGCGCCCGAGGTGGCCCAGCACCTCGGCCTGGGCGTGGACGCGGTCAAGAGCCGCCTGCACCGCGCGCGTGCCATGGTGCGGGAGCGCCTGATGGCCAGCGGCTACTGGCACAAGGATGGCGGCATCGACGGCCTGTCATAACCACCGGCTACCGGTCGTCCCCGGAACCCACACCGGCGGTCGAAAGCAGGGGGCGGCTGTCTTGGCACCCCCTTAGAATGGCCCCCAAAATAACCTGGAGGGGTGAGCCATGCCTTTTGTCGGATTGGGACTTCATTTTTTTGTGGCGGTATTTTTTGCCGTCCACGCCCTGCGCAGCGGCCAGCAGCTCTACTGGCTGATCATCCTGTTCTCTTTCCCCCTGCTGGGCAGCATCGTCTATTTCCTGGCGATCTACCTGCCGGACTCGCGGCTTGAGCGCGGCGCGCGCAAGGTGGTGGCCGCCGCCGCGAAGACGCTCAATCCGACGCGAGAGCTCAAGGAAGCGTACGCCGCCTTCGACTACACGCCGACCGCCCAGAACCAGATGCGCCTGGCCGCCGCGCTACTGGAGGCCGGCAAGCCCCTGGAAGCCGCCCAAAGTTACGACGCCTGCCTCAAGGGGCCGTTCGCGTCCGACCTGGAAATCAGGCTGGGCGCATCGCGTGCCTATTTCGCCTGCGAGCGCTACGCCGAGGCCGTCACCCACCTGGAGTTCATCCGCAAAACCGATCCCGCCTTCCGGGCGGAGCAAATCTCGTTGCTGCTGGCCCAAGCCTACGCGGGCGCCGGCAGGAGCGGCGACGCCAGGGCGGAGTTTGAATCCGCCGTGGAGCGTTTCGGCAGCTTTGAAAGCCGCGCCGAATACGCCATCTGGGCCGCGACAAGCGGCGACACCGCCACCAGCGCGCGCCTGCAGGTCGAACTGCAGCGCTCCATGGAGCGCTGGAACAGGCACACCCGCGAGCTCAACAAACCTTTGCTGCGGCGCTTGAATGCCGCGTTTGAGGGCCGCTGACAGCGGCAACCCCGGGCGCCATTGCTGACCTCCATCGCATGCGCCTGGCCCGCCCCTCCCTAAAAGCCCGCCTGCTGCTGATGCTGGTGGTTGTTCCCTTGGTCACCTGGTTCGCGGTCAAGCCTGTGCGGGTGGTTGCGCCGGGGCTGATGGGCCTGCACTGCCTGAACGCTTCGGTCTGCGTCGACGACGCCTCCCGGCTGGTGCAGGCCGCCGGCCTCTACGCCGAGGGCATGGCTTTTGTGCCGGAGCTGCTGGGCCCCTTCAAAGGCAAACCCCGCGTCATCTTTTGCGCGTCGCAGGCCTGCGCCGACGCATTCGGCCTTGGTGCGCGCGCGGCGGTCACCCTGGGTACCTGGGGCACGGTGATAGGCCCGCGCGCCTGGGAGTCTTATTTTGTGCGCCATGAATTGATTCACTGTGCGCAGGCCGAGCGCTTAGGCACCTTGCGCCTCCTGTTCAAGCCGCAGTGGTTCGTGGAAGGCATGGCCTATGCGCTGAGCCAGGACCCGCGGGAGCCGCTAACCGAGCCTTTTGAAAGCCAGCGCAAGCGCTTCCGGGCCTGGTACGCGACCGTCGGCAAACAGGCGCTGTGGCAGGCGGCCCGTGACCTTTAATCCAGCGGTTTATTTCTGGAAATGGCTGGGCGGCTGCCCCATGGCCGCCTTGAACATCGCGGTGAAGGCGCTGTCGCTGGCATAACCGCTGGCCGCCGCCACGGCGCTGACCGATTGCCCGCGTGTGAGCAGGGGCAGGGCGTGGGCCAGGATGGCCTGCTGGCGCCACTGCTGGTAGCTCAAGCCCAGCTCGTCGCGGAACAGCCTGGCCACGGTGCGTTCGCTGGCGCCGATGTCCGCCGCCCATTCGGCCAGTGTGGCGCGCTGCGCCGGCGCGCGCAGCACGGCTTCGCACAGGGCACGCAGCCGCTTGTCGCCGGTTTGCGGGTGCGGCATGGGCACGCCCAGCGCCTGGATGTCGGCATGCGTGAGCTCGTCCAGCACCAGGCCGTTCAGCAGTTGTTCGCGCGACGGGGCCAAGGGGCGTTCGGGCGAAGCGGCGTCCAGTGCGCTGATGGATTCGCGCAGCAGCGGCGACACCACCAGCACGCGGCAGCCGCTCCAGCCCTTGGGCGTCGCGCTGGCATCGATATAGAGGGTGCGGAACTCGGCGGCCTCCAGCACGGTGATGTGGTGCTGCGCGCCGGGCGCGATCCACACCGCGCGCGAGGGCGGCACGATGTAGGTGATTTCGCCGCCGGCGCTGTCGCTTTCGGCCGTGACCTGCACGACGCCGGTGGCGCAATAAGCCAGTTGCGCCCAGTCGTGGGAATGCGGTTCGAAGTGGGTGTCGGCCGGCATGGAGCGGGCGCGCACGCGCACCGGCCGCCTGGGGCTGGGGGTGAAGCTGTCGGTGTCGCCCACCGGCATGAGGCGAAGGCCGGGGCTACGTGCATGGTCAATGACCACTCGGGTGGTTTTGTCTGAAATTCGATGAATCATGGCTATTTGTCGCATTTCAGCAGGCAGGGCCAATACTACGATAGCGCCATGAATACTTCAAGCACCGCGGCCGCGCCCGCCGGCAACGCGATTTCCCTCAAGCAGGACGCCAGTGTGATCGGCCTGGTCGGCACGGCCCACCTGATCAGCCATTTCAGCCAGCTGCTGCTGGCGCCGCTGTTTCCCTGGCTCAAGGAAGCCTTCAACGTCAGCTACGCCGAACTCGGTTTCCTGATGACGATTTTTTTCGTCGTTTCGTGCGCGGTGCAGGCGCTCTCGGGTTTTGTGGTCGACCGCTTCGGCCCGCGCCCCATCCTGTTCGGCGGCCTGACCCTGCTGGGCCTGGCGGCTTTCGGTTATTCCATCAGCACCAGCTACTGGATGATGGCCGGCTTTGCCGTGATGGCCGGCATCGGCAACGGCGTCTTCCACCCGGTCGACTACACGCTGCTCAACCGCAAGGTCAGTGCGCCGCGCCTGGGCCATGCCTACAGCGTGCACGGCATCACCGGCAGCCTGGGCTGGGCGCTGGCCCCGGCCATGCTGGTGCCGCTGACCTTCGCGTTTTCCTGGCGCGTGGCCTTGGCCTGCGCGGGTGTGCTGGCCTTTGTCGTGCTGGCGGTGCTGGTCTTTAACCGCGACAAGCTCACGCTGGCCGTGACGGCCCCGGCCAAGGGTGTGCCGGCCGTCGACAGTTCGCTGGGTTTCCTGAAGATCCCCGCGGTCTGGATGTGTTTTGCTTTCTTCTTCTGGTACGCCATCGTGCTCAGCGTGGTGCAGGCTTTCGCGCCGGAAGCTGCGCGCCACCTGCATGAGGTGCCCCTGCCGCTGGTCGCCATGTGCCTGACGATCTACATGGTGTGCAGCGCCGGCGGCATGGTGTTCGGCGGCTTTCTCGCGTCCGACCCGGCGCGTTGCGAGCGCATCGTGGGCATAGGCTTTGGCGTGGCGGCCGTGTTCGCGCTGCTGCTGGCCCTGGGCAGCTACCCGGCATGGGTGGTGCCCGTGCTGTTCGGCGTCATGGGTTTTGCCTCGGGTATTGCCGGGCCTTCGCGCGACCTGTTGGTCAAGCGCTCGACGCCTGAAAACGCTTCGGGCCGGGTTTACGGCGTGGTGTATGCGGGCCTGGACATCGGTCAGGCCGTGTCGCCGCTGGTTTTCGGCGCGATGATGGACCACGGCCAGTACCGTGGTGTGCTGCTGGGCCTGGCGCTGATGCAGGCCGTGCTGATCGCCAGCGCCTTCAATGTGCGCCGCGTTCGCCGCACCGCGCTGCCGGCCGCGGGGCAGATGCCCACGGCCGTCTAGAAAACCCAGGGGCAGGCCGCGGCCCGTGTGCGCGGTAGCAACGGTTTTTGGGTGAACTTGCGCGCTCCGATGGCTTGAACAGGGGGCCAGCCCTATACTGATTTTCATGAGCCACACCCGGTATGCGACGGCCTTTTTACCCCGTGCCCTGCTGGGTGCCGTGTGCCTGCTGCCCGTGCTGGCCGGCGCGCAGATCGCGCCGCTGAAGTACGAACTGAGCGGCGACGTCGGCGGCGCCGTCTACGGCACACAAAGCGTGATCCGCAGCAAGGGCAACGAGACCCGTTTGCTGCCCTACGGTTTTTTTGACTACGGCCGCCTCGCCGTGCGCGTGGACACCCTGAGCCTGAAGACCGTGAAATTCGGCTACGGCTACCTGGAGTTCGCCGGCCGTGTCAGCCAGGACGGCTGGCGCGCCGACACTGCCGCGCTGTCGGGCCTGAAAGACCGCAAGACACCGATCCCGCTGGGCATAGGCACCTTCCAGGAAACGCCTTACGGAGCCCTGTTCCTGAACGCCTTTGTCGACGCCAACAAATCGCACGGCACATTGCTGGAGGCCACCTACGCGGCGGAGTTCAAGCTCGGGAGCTGGTCCTTCTTTCCGCAGGTGGGGCTGGAATACAGCAACGCCAAATACAACAACTACCTCTACGGCGTCAGCGCGGCGGAGTCGGCTGCCAGCGGCTTCTCGGTGTACAACGCGGGCGCTTCGACGTCCCCTGTGCTGGGGTTGGGTGTGGACGTGCCGCTGGGTGAGCCGTGGACGCTGACCATGCAAGTGCGCCGCAAGTGGCTGGATTCGTCGGTGCGCAACAGCCCGTTGGTCAGCCGCCGCACGCAGGACACGGGTTTTATCGCGGTGTCCTACCGTTTCCGATAAACCGCTTACGTCAAACCGCCGACTTGTGCCTCGCGATACAGGTATCCAGCACTTCGCCCGTGTCGCGCTGCCACCAGTTGCCGGCTGAAAAAATCTCTACCTCGCTATAGCCGGCGAAGCCCTGGGCTTCCACCCAGCCGCGGATTTTCGGGATGTCGATGACGCCGTCACCCATCATGCCGCGGTCGTTGAGCAAATCCGTCGTCGGCGTCAGCCAGTCGCAGACGTGAAAGGCCAGCAGCCGCTCCTTGCCGGCGCGCCGGATCTGGGCTTCGAGCTTGGGATCCCACCAGACGTGGTAGACGTCCACTGCGACGCCCAGCGCGCCTGTCTTTGAAGGGTCGAGCGCATCGCAGACGTCCAGCGCATGTTCGAGGGTGTTGATGCAGGCGCGGTCGGCGGCATACATAGGGTGCAGCGGTTCGATGGCAAGCGGCATCTTGCGGGGCCTGGCGTATTCCAGCAATGCGGCGATGCCATCATGCACCTGGCTGCGCGACAAGGCGATGTCCTTGTGCGCCGCCTTGCCGGCCAGCGCGCCGGGCAGGCCGCCCACTACCAGCACCAGGCAGGCGGCGTTCAGTTCGCAGGCCTCGTCGACGGCGCGGCGGTTGTCGTCGTGCGCGGCCTGGATGCCCGCCGCATCGGTTGCAGGAAACATGCCGCCCCGGCAGTAACCCGAGAGTTCAAGCCCGTGGGTTTTGACGAGTTTTGAGATCGCCGGCAGGCCGGCTGCGGCCACCTGGTCGCGCCAGGGCGAGACCGCGCGTATGCCGCGCGCCGCGCAGGCTTCGAGGATCTCCGTCAGCGGCTGCTCGACGCCCCGGCTTTTGCGCACGGTCGCGGTGTTGATGGAAAGCCAGCGGTGGTCTTGGGAAAAGTTTCTCATGGGTGGAACTTCAATCAGGTCGATGAAGGCGGCGCGGTTTTGCGCCGGCGCAATTCGCGGATGATGGCCGCGTTGTCGAGCTCGCCGTCACCGGCGTCGATGGCCGCGCGCAACAGGGCCGCATGGGTTTCAGACAAGGGCAGTTTCTGGCCTTCGGCCGCGGCGCCCTGGATCATCAGCGTGACGTCCTTGAGATGCTGGTGAATGCGCGACTGCGGCGCAAAGTCTCCCTCTACCATCATCCTGCCCTTGGCCTCGGCCGCACCGGACGTGGCGGGGCTGGCCAGCACCAGCGCCAGGAACTGCTCGGGGCCTATGCCCAGGCTTTCGGCGAAGACCATGCCTTCAGCCAGTGCCGCCCGGTTCAGGCCCAGCACGAGGTTGGTCGCGAGCTTGGCCTTGGCACCCATGCCGGCGCCGCCGACGTGGATGCGTTTGCCTGAAATGGCGGACAGCACGGACTCGCATGCCTGCAATCCACCAGCCTCACCACCCTGCAGCAGGGTGGCTTCACCGGCGGCTATTTGCTGGCTGGAGCCCGAGAGCGGCGCTTCAATGAAGGTGATGCCGCGCGCCCCCAGCCGCGCGGCCAGGGCTTCGAGCTCATGGGGTGTGCCGGTGGAGCAGTCGATGATGCTGCGAACGCCGAAGACGGACAGCAGGCCTCCCGGCCCTTCGACCACTTTGAGCACGTCGGCGGTGTTGAAGACGGCCAGCACCATGCAGGAAGCCGCATTTGCCACTTCGGCCAGGGAGCCGGCAGCGCGGCCGCCCTGGGCGGTGAGGGCTGCCCGGGCTTCTTCGCGCAGGTCGAACCCGGTGACCTGGAAACCGGCGGCCATCAAGCGCCGTGCCAGCGCCATGCCGACCAGGCCCAGCCCGACAACGCCGATGGAGTTTGCCGCCGTCATGGTGTCACGCCGCGAGCGACGCGCCTCCACAGACCTGGATGTCCTGGCCGGTGATGGCCGCGGCATCGGGCGAGAGCAGGAAGGCGACCAGCGCGGCGATCTCCGACGGCCGTATCAGCCGGCCCAGCGGCGGTAACTTCGGCGGGACCGTCGTGCGCGCAGGGTCGGCGAGCATGGCGGTTTCGGTGGCGGCCGGTGACACCACATTGACGGTGACACCCGAAGCCACGGTTTCTGCAGCCCAGCTGCGCGCCAGCGCCACCAGCGCGGCCTTGGTTGCCGCGTACTGGCTGCGGCCTGCCATGCCGAGCGCCACGCGGCTACCGATGAGCACCACGCGGCCCGCGCCGGCCTGCGCCATGGCGGGGACGACCTGGTTGGCAATGCGCGTGACAGCATCGACATGCAGCTGCCACATCAGCGCCGAATCCTCGTTGGAGAGCTCGCCAAGCCGGCCCACGCGCAGCACGCCGGCAGCGTGGACCAGGGCCTGCACGGCACCCGCCGAGCGCACGGCCTGCTCCGTGGCCTGCGCATGGCAGAGGTTGACCTCGGTGGACGAAAACGCCGGGTGCACGATGCGCGCGGGCGCGATGTCCAGGCCGATCACGTCCCAGCCACCGTCCAGCAAGGCCTGGGCGATGGCCTGGCCTATGCCCGAACTGCTGCCCGTGACCAGGGCGCGTTTCACGTCTTCAGTGGCCATGGTTGTGTCTGTTACTCAACACGGATGTTGCCCTCCGTGATGATCTTCTGTGAGCGCGCCATATCGGCGTTCTGGAATTTCGCGAAATCGTCGGGCGTACCGGGCGTCAGCACCAGGCCTTGCTGGAGGAGTTTCTCGCGCATGTCGCTTGCCAGCGCCTTGTTGGTTTCGGCGTTGAGTTTCTGCGTGATGTCCGCCGGCAATTTTGCCGGGCCCCACAGGCCGTACCAGCTGTAAAACTCATAGCCGGGAATCGTCTCTGCCACGGTCGGCACATCAGGCAGGTTGGGCACGCGCTTGTCGCCGGTGATGGCAACGACGCGCAACAGGCCGCTCTTGTGGTACTGCAGCGAGCCGAGGATGGGGTCGATAAAGCCGTCGATCTGGCCGCCAATCAAATCCTGGAAAGCCGGCGCCGTACCCTTGTAGGGCACCACGGTGTATTCGATGCCGCCGGCGCGCTTGAGCAATTCGGTTGACAGGTGGCCGGCCGAGCCGATGGAGCCGACCGCAAACGTCATCTTGCCGGGGTTGGCCTTGGCGTGGGCAATCAGCGACTTCACGTCGGTGATCGGCAGGTTCTTGTTGATGGCAATCGACAAGGGCGCCTTGGCAACGAGCGAGACGGGCGTGAAGTCTTTCACCACACCGTAGGGCACGGACTTCATGGTCATGGGTGCGGTGGTGAAAGTGGAAGCGTTGAAGAGCAGGGTGTAGCCGTCTGCAGGCGCCTGCGCGACCACATGCGCACCGATGGTGCCGTTGCCGCCCGCACGGTTTTCCACCACAAAGGGCTGGCCCATCTGCTCACCGAGTTTCTGCGCCAGCTGCCGGCCCACCGCATCCAGCGTGCCGCCGGGCGGGAAGGGAATGATGACCTTGACTGGGCGGCTGGGATAGGCCTGCGCCGCGGCGCCGAAGGCTGCGGCTGCGAGGCCGGCGGCCAGGCTGGCCTTGAGGAAAAAGCGTGTCTTCATGGTTGTCTCCAGAGGTCGTAAAAATAGACTCGGGAAGCTCTTGCGACTTCTTCTTGCTTACTCGACGCCGTGCAGCGCCAGTAAAGTCTTCATGCGCCGCACCGCCAACTCGGGCTGCTCCAGCAGGTTGGCCGCATCGGCGAGGCGGAACAGTTCGGCGAAATGCTGCAGTGAACGCGTGCTCTGCTGTCCACCCACCATCGTGAAGTGCTTCTGGTGGCCGTTGAGCCAGGCCATGAAGACCACGCCGGTTTTGTAAAAGCGCGTGGGCGCGGCGAAGATGTGGCGCGACAGCGGCACGGTGGGGCCGAGGATGGCGTGGAATTTCTCCACATTGCCTTGCGCCAGTTCACCGAGCGCCGCGCTCGCGGCCGGCGCGATGGCATCAAAGATGCCCAGCAAGGCATCGCTCTGGCCGTGCGTCGCTTCCTTGCCGAAGCCGTCACCGGCGATCAGCTCGGCGTAGTTGAAGTCGTCACCGGTGTACATGCGCACGCCGGTGGGCAGCTTTCGGCGCATGGCGATTTCCTTGTCCTTGTCGAGCAGCGAGATCTTGATGCCGTCGACCTTTCCGGCGTGCGCCGCGATGATGCCGAGCGCCGTGTCCATGGCGCGGTCGGTATCGGGGCTGCCCCAGTAGCCGGCCAGCGCCGGGTCGAACATGTCGCCCAGCCAGTGCAGCACGACCGGTTGTTTGGCCTGGCTCAGGATGCGGTCGTAGACACGTTCGTAATCCGCCGGGCTTCTGGCGACGCGGGCCAGTGCGCGGCTGGCCATGACGATGAGCTTGCCGCCGAGTTTTTCAATCGCGGCCATCTGCTCTTCATAGCCGGCGATGACTTCGTCGACGTTCTTGACGTTTTCCAGCACCAGGTGGTCGGTGCCGCAGCCGGAAGCCACCAATGCGCCCGGCATGTCTTTGGCTGCGTCCAGCGAGCGACGTATCAGCTCCAGCGAGGTCGGCCAGTCCAGGCCCATGCCGCGCTGGGCGGTGTCCATGGCTTCGGCCACCCCCAGGCCCAGCGACCACAGGTGGCGGCGGTAGGCGATGGTGGCGTCCCAGTCGACCGCGCAGGCCAGCCATGGGTCTACCGCCGCCAGCGGGTCGGCGACTACGTGCGCGGCGGAATAGGCGATGCGGTTGAAACGCGTGCCGGGCGCGGGCGCGGCCGGCGCTTTGCCGCGCAAGGTATAGGGCTGCAGGCCGCCGCCGGCCGCGGGCAAGGAGAGTGTCAGTGCCATGGGAATTTCCTTCAGACTTTGAGCGGCGGCACGTCGATCCAGCGCCGTTCTTTCCAGCTTTGCAGGGCCGCCTCGACCAGCTGCACGCCCTTGGCGCCTTCGGGCAAGGTCCATTTGTAAGGCTCGTTTTCCACCACGTGGCGGATGAAGTGTTCCCACTGGATCTTGAAGCCGTTGTCGTAGGTCTGGGTGTCCGGCACTTCCTGCCACTGGTCAGAGAAATTCATCGTCTGCTTCTCGTCCGGGTTCCAGACCGGGCGTGGCGTGTTGACGCGCGACTGGGCCTTGCAAGAGGAGAGGCCGGCAACGGCTGAGCCGTGTGTGCCGTCGACGTGGAAGGTGACCAGGTCTTCGCGGTTCACGCGGGTGGCCCAGGACATGTTCATCTGGGCGATCACTGCCTCGCCGCTGTGGCCTGTGAGTTCGGCCGTGGCATAGGCCGCATCGTCGGCGGTGGCCTTGTAAGGCTTGCCGGTTTCGTCCCAGCGCTGGGGGATGTGGGTGGCGCCTATGCAGGAGATGGACTTGACCTCACCGAACAGGTTGTCCAGCACGTAGCGCCAGTGGCACATCATGTCCAGGATCATGCCGCCGCCGTCTTCGGTGCGGTAGTTCCAGCTTGGGCGCTGGATCGGCTGCAGGTCACCTTCGAACACCCAGTAGCCGAACTCCAGGCGCACCGACAGCATCTTGCCGAAGAAGCCGGCGCGGCGCAGCATGTCGAGCTTGCGCAGGCCGGGCAGGAAAAGTTTGTCTTGCACGGCGCCGTGTTTCAGGCCGGACTTTTCAGCCAGGCGGGCGATCTCGACGGCTTCGTTGAGGTTGGTGGCGATCGGTTTTTCGCAGTAGACGTGTTTGCCGGCGCGGATGGCCTTGGCCAGCAAGGTGGGGCGCATCTGCGTGGTGCCGGCATCGAAGAAGATCGTGTCGTCCTTGTTCTTCAAGGCCTCGTCGAGGTCGGTTCCCCAGCGCGAGATGCCGTGGGCCTTGGCCAGGGCTTCGATCTTTTCAGCGTTGCGGCCTATCAGGATAGGGTCGGGCATGGCCTTGCCGCCGTTGGACAGCGTGACGCCGCCCTGTTTGCGGATCGCCACGATGGAGCGGATCAGGTGCTGGTTCATGCCCATGCGCCCGGTCACGCCGTGCATGATGATGCCGAGTCGTTGTGTGCTCATGTGTGTTTCCTTGTTGCGGAGGTTTAGTAATCGGAACGCATCGCGTCCCAGGAAATATGGCCGCCGGCCTGGCCGGTGGCGAAGCCGGGACTGTCGAGTGAGCCCAGCGAAATCTGCCCGCCCTTGATGCGCAGCCGCACGGCGTCAAAGCTGTACTCGTACAGCGTGTCGTGCCCCAGCAGCAGGTTTTGCTGCTCGGCCTCGGGGGCGGCCATCAGCCCGTTGACGTAGTGGTGGCCGTTGCGCTCCACGTGCGCCAGGCCCAGCCAGCCGACCAGCGCCAAGTCCTGCTGCACGCCCAGGCCTGCCTGCATGGTGAGGTCCTCGCCCGAGAGAAAGTAGGGTGCACCGGGCGTTGCCTGGTTCCACATGGCGCAGCGCGCGGCGTTGATGACCGACTTGTAGAAACCCTTGCAGCTTTTGCTGGACACACCGGTGTAGCCCAGCGCCCTGGCCTGGACGAAGGCATCCAGCGTGGCATCGGATTCATCCACCAGCAGGGGAATGTGTTTGGCCAGCACCGACACGTCCTGCACCAGCGCCTGGTCGCGGCGCAGCGGCTGCTCCACGAAGGCGGTGCAGGCCAGCAACGGCGCGAGCTGGGGGGCAGCGGTGAATTGCGCGAAAAAGTCGGCGAAGGCGCCCGCGCTGGCGTATTGCTCATTACCGTCCAGCGTGACGACGCGCGCCACGCCTTCCAGCACATGGCTGATGGCCGTCAGGCGCGCCATGTCGGTTTCGGTGTCGCCGCTGAGCTTGATCTTGAAATGACGGTGGCCGTAACGCGTGACGGCCGACTCCAGCGAGGTCGGCAGGCCGTCGGTGGGCTCATGGACCGATTTGTCCACTTGGGTGATCGCGTCGGCCAGCCCGACGGTATGCCGCGCCGCGATCTGTTTGCGCGGCATTTGCAGCGACAGGAAGCGCGCCATGTCGAAATCGCGCAGGTCGGCGGCCAGGCCGCTGTCGCGCAGGTCCATGCCGGCCGCATTGGCGCTCATGCCGGCGGCAAAGCTGCAATTGAGCTTGAGCAGCAGTGCGTCCAGGATCGCGCGGTCCAGCAAGGCGGGGCCGTAGCTGGCAGCCAGCGGGTTCAGGCCCGCGGCCGCGCCGCTGGCCATCAGCGCGGGGTAATGGTGCGCGAAGTGCTGCCAGGCGGTCCGGGCCGAGGTATCGGCGCTGTAGGCGGCGCGGGCGGCCGTGAGCGCATCGCGCAACTGCTGGAAGTTGTCTTCGTTCGACAGGGCCGGGTTTTTGTCGAACCACTTCGGGATCATCATTTCCGCCGCGCATCCCTCTGAGGTCGACCCGTCGGGGAAGCGTATGCGGGCCCGCACATAGACCTGGGGGCAGGAAGTCACGGTGGCCGCGCCAAAGCGGAAGGGCAGGCGCAGCACCACGTCGCGCTCGGAAAAGCGGATGTCGTCGATACGGAAACGAAGTGGCTCGTCCATGGCGTGCGGCTTCAGTGGTCCAGCGTGCCCTGCGAATAAAAATGCGCGCGCACCTTTTTGGCATAGACCGCGAACTCGGGCGAGCCCATCATGTCCAGTGTGCGCGGGCGCGGCAGGTCTATGTCGTAGATCGCGGCAATGGATCCCGGCCGCTCGCTCATCACGATGACGCGGTCGGACAGGAACACGGCCTCGGGAATGCTGTGGGTGATCAGCAGCACGGTCTTTTTCGAGGCCGACCAGATGCGCTGCAGCTCCAGGTTCATCTTCTCGCGCGTCATCGCGTCCAGCGCGCCGAAGGGCTCGTCCATCAGCAGCACCGAAGGATCGTGCAGCAGTGCTCGGCAGATCGAGGCGCGCTGCTGCATGCCGCCCGACAGCTGCCAGGGGTATTTGTTCTCAAAGCCCTTGAGGCCGGCCATCTCGATCAGCTGCATTGCCTTGGCCAGCGATTGTTCTTTGGGCATATGGCGCATTTCGGCCTGCAGCAGGATGTTCTTGAGCACCGTGCGCCAGGCCAGCAGCACCGCGCTCTGGAACACGATGCCCACGTCCTTCTGCGGCCCGTTGATGGGCTTGCCCGCCAGGGTCAGCGTGCCGCCCGAGATGGGCAGCAGGCCGGCCACCATTTTCAGCAGCGTGCTTTTGCCGCAGCCCGAAGGCCCGACGACGGAGATGAATTCGCCTTCGCGTATCGAAAAATCCAGGGGCTTGAGCGACTCGACCGGGCCGTCCTTGGTCTGGTAGATCTTGGAGACCCCACGGGCTTCTATCAGGTGGTCGTTGGGCATGGATGCGGCGCGCCTTCTTCAGTTCGTGGGGAGAAAGTCCAGGCTCACATAGTCCTCCGGCTTGCCGCGCGTGGAGGCATCCATGCCGCCGTACTGCACCAGCAGGTCCAGCGAGTCGCTGACGTTTTTCATGCTGACGCGGAATGGGCGCTGGCTGGCGGTTTCCTTGGTGTGGTACAGCGCCACGCTTTGTTTCATGCCGACGATCAGCGTGTCGCGCACGCCGGCCTTGGGGTTGGCCTTGAGCATCGCGTCGACGGCCGCTTCAGGGCTTTTCTCTGCAGCCTCGGCGGCGCGCGTGGAGGCGCGCATAAAGCGTTTGACCAGGTCGGGGTTCTCTGTCAGCAGGTTTTTGTTGGCGATGATGCCGGAGCTGATCTGGTTGATGCCCGAATCGGCGAAGCGTATCGGGTAGACCTGCTTGCCGGTGGCATCCTGCAGCTTGATGGCCTGGTCCATCACATAACCGAGCAGCAGGTCGGCCTGGCCGTTCATCACGGCATTGAGCTTGGTCTGGCCGTCGCCCGAGACGATCTTGACCTGGTCGGCCTGGATGTTGTTGACCTTGAGGAACAGCGGCCACATCTGCGACATCGAATCGCCCGGCGTGGTGGCCACGGTCTTGCCGATGATGTCTTTGGGCGTCTTGATGTTCTTGTCGGCAAAGCCCATGACCGACATGGGGCTCAGCTGGAACAGCACGCCGGTGGACTTGAGCGGCGCGCCCTTGGCGGCAGCCTTGATCATGGTGGTGACGTCGATGTAGCCGAAGGTGGCGGACTTGGCCGCTACGGCCTGGGCGGTGACGGCCGAGCCGCGGCCCTCCTGGATGTCCAGGTCTATGCCTTCCTCTGCGTAGAAGCCGCGTTCCTTGCCGAGGAAGAAGGGCGCGTGCTCGCTGTAGAGGTACCAGTTGAGCATCAGCGTGACTTTTTCGGGGGCCTTGGTCTGCGCCTGGGCGGGCGACATGGCCAGCATCAGTGCGCCGGCGATGGCGGTGAGCAAAGGGGATATGAGGTTCTTCATGATGTGTCTCCTGGGGTTGCCGGTGATGGAAAGTGACGAGG
>NZ_JBFUBY010000011.1:0-45080 GCF_056405515.1 Polaromonas sp. P1_G2 | reverse complement strand
GTGCAGGGCCTGCCGGTCTGGATGATGGCGACCACCGAGCACCTGCCGATCTGGGTGGTCATCGTCTGCTACATCGCCATCGGCTTCGGCACCATGTTCGGCGGCTGGCGCATCGTCAAAACCATGGGCCAGAAGATCACCAAGCTCAAGCCCGTGGGCGGCTTTTGCGCCGAAACCGGTGGCGCGCTGACGCTGTTTCTGGCAACCGCGCTGGGCATTCCCGTTTCCACCACACACACCATCACCGGCGCCATCGTCGGCGTGGGCTCCACGCAGCGCGCCTCGGCGGTGCGCTGGGGCGTGGCCGGCAACATCGTCTGGGCCTGGATTTTCACCATTCCCGCTTCGGCCTTTGTCGCTGCGATCGCGTATTGGGTCAGTCTTCAGGTGTTCTGATCACTGGGATATTTTCTTCGCTTCTTCAACTTGATATTCGAAGTAGCGCTGGAAGCTGAACACGATGCTGGACATCAGTGAAATCGTGCCGAACAGCAGCGCAAACACCACCGCGCCTATGGTCAGCCAGTTGGTGTTGCCGGCCTGGGTGGCCGGTGTGCCGGCGTTGTGCAGCGCATTCCATTTTTCCGTCGGCATCAGGCCGTAGTAAATCGCGGTCAGGGCCGTGCCGGCCAGGGTGAAGCCCAGCAGGGGTATCAGCACCCAGGCGAGGTGGTCGTCCTGGCCGTACAGCCGCACGCGCTCCACGCCCCACCAGCCCAGGGCGGCGGCGATGGGATGCAGCCAGGCCCAGACGTCGCCCAGGCCGAACAGGTAAAGGCGATGCACGCCGAGCTGGCCGGTGATGAAGGCCAGCCAGGCGGCCAGGGTTTTGTTTTTGGGGGATTTGGGGGCGGAGGAGGCGGTCTGCATGCGGCGATTATGCGGCGTGCTGTTCGGGCGGCGGCTGCGTGTCGCCTGCGCCCAGGGTCTTTTCCATGATGACGATGTCGCGCCAGGCACCGAATTTCCAGCCGCAGGAGCGGACCGTGCCGACTTCGGTGAAGCCGAGCGAGCGGTGCACGCCCACCGAGCCGACATTGGCGGAGTCACCTATCACCGCCATGGCCTTGCGTATGCCCGCGGCCTCAAACCGTGCCAGCAGTTCGGCCAGCAGGGCGCGGCCCAGGCCCTTGCGGTGCTGGTCGGGGGCCAGGTAAATCGAGTCTTCCACCGAGAACCGGTAGGCCGGGCGCGGCTTGAACCAGTTGCCGTAGGCGAAGCCGGCGATCTGGCCGTCCTGCTCGGCGACGAGGTAGGGCAGGCCTTTGGACAGCACGTCGGCACGGCGGGTGGCCATATCGGCGACGCTGGGCGCTTCGGTTTCAAAGGTTMCCGTGCCGTGCAGCACATGGTGGCCGTAAATGGCGGTGATGGCGGGAATGTCTTCGTCGCGGCTGGGGCGTATGAGGGGCATGGAGGAGGGCGCGCAGGGCGGTTGGAGGCAGCGAAAGGCAGGGAAGAAGAGCGAATTTCCGGGAAAACCGTCCGGCAGGCTATAATCTCAGGCTTTGCAGCAATTCGCTGGCCGGGTGGCCATGTCGTGTGTCTCAAGCGCTGCAGAACATTGGGGTATCTACTTTACCGGTAAGCCCCACCACCCGAAGGATAAATCATGGTCGTCATTCGACTTGCACGCGGCGGTTCCAAGCACCGTCCTTTTTTCAACATTGTTGTGGCTGACAAACGCGTTCGCCGCGACGGCCGTTTCATTGAGCGCATCGGTTTTTACAACCCGATCGCCAAAGGTGGCGAAGAGAGCCTGCGCATTGCGCAAGACCGCCTGACCCATTGGATCGGTGTCGGCGCACAGCCGTCCCCGACCGTGGAGCGCCTGGTCAAGCAAGGCGCCGCCAAGGCCGCCTGATCTCCAGAAACTTATTCAAGTTTCGATGCAGCCCGGCCTCTCGCCGTCCGCGGGCTTGACACCCTCAAGCCTGCCGGGCGACGCCATCGAAGTCGGGCGCATCCTGGATGCCTGGGGCGTCAAGGGCTGGGTGAAAATCCTGCCGCACAGCACCGATCCAGAAGCGCTTTTCGCGGCTAAATCCTGGTTTTTGCAGGCGCCTGACGCCAAATTCCGCCCGGGTTTCACCCTGTTTTCCGGCACCGTCACGCTCAGCGTGGACGAGGCCAAAGTCCATTCCGATTCCGTCGTCGCCAAGTTCACCGGCCTGGACGACCGCAATGCCGCCGAGGCCTTGCGCGGCGCCCGCATCTTTTTGCCGCGCAGCAGCTTTCCCGCCGCCTCCAAGGACGAGTACTACTGGGTCGACCTGATCGGCCTGAAGGTGGTCAACCGCGAAGGCGTTGGCTTGGGGCTTGTACGCGACCTGATGGCCACCGGCCCGCATTCCGTGCTCTGCGTGGAATACACCACCCAGCAGGAAGATGGCAGCAGCGCCACCGCCGAACGCATGATTCCCTTTGTCTCGGTCTATGTCGACGCCGTCGACATCGCCGGCAAGTGCATCACCGTGGACTGGCAGCCCGACTACTGAGGCCTGCCGCTTTCCGGGGTCCCTTTCGGGGCCTTTCCCGTCCCATTTCCCCTCAGCGCCCGGCTCGCGCAAAATAGCCTTTCCATGCGCTTTGACGTCATCACCCTGTTTCCCGAACTCTTCGCGCCTTTCGTGGCCAGCGGCGTCACTCGCCGTGCCTATGAATCGGGCCTGGTCGAAGTCAAGCTCTGGAACCCGCGCGAATATGCCGACGGCAATTACCGCCGGGTGGACGACCGGCCATTTGGCGGCGGCCCCGGCATGGTGATGATGGCCGAGCCGCTGGCGCTGTGCCTCGCAGCCATCCACGCCGACCGCGCCGCCGCCGGTGCGCTCAAGGTGCCGACAGTGCTGTTTTCGCCCATAGGCAAGGTGCTGGACCATGCCGGCGTCGAAAGCTGGTCGGCCGGCGCCGGTGCGGTGCTGGTTTGCGGCCGCTACGAGGGGCTGGACCAGCGTTTCATCCAGGCCCACGTCGACCTGCAGATCAGCCTGGGCGACTTTGTGCTGTCGGGCGGCGAAGTCGCCGCCATGGCCCTGCTGGACGCGGTGGCCCGGCTGCAGCCCGGCGTGCTCAATGACGAAGGCAGCCACCAGTTCGACAGCTTCAACCCGGCGCTGGACGGCCTGCTTGACTGCCCGCACTACACCCGGCCTGAAAGCTGGCGCGGCCAGCCGGTGCCGGCCACCCTGATGTCGGGGAACCACGCCCACATCGAGCGCTGGCGGCGTGAGCGGCGGCTGGCGTTGACGCAACACGAGCGCCCCGAATTGGTGCAAAAAGCGCGTGAGAGTGGTCATTTGAGCGAAAGCGACGAGGCTTTTCTGGCCGATCTGGTCGAAAACCCGGACAAAGACGCTTGAGCAAAGCCTCGGCTTGCTATAATCAAAGGCTTTTCGATCCTCTGGCGGCCACCGCAACCATCTGAACCATCTCCGGATGAATCCATGGATTTGCGGTCTTTAGCGTAGCGCGTGCATGAACGAAAAAGTTAGATGGAAAAATCATGAATCTGATCCAGACCCTCGAGCAGGAAGAAATCTCCCGCCTCAACAAAACCATTCCCGCTTACGCACCTGGCGACACCGTCATTGTCAGCGTGAACGTGGTTGAAGGCACCCGCAAGCGTGTGCAGGCTTTTGAAGGCGTGGTGATTGCCAAGCGCAATCGCGGCCTCAATTCCAGCTTCATCGTCCGCAAGATCTCCAATGGCGAAGGCGTCGAGCGCACCTTCCAGGTGTACAGCCCGCTGATCGCCAAGATTGAAGTCAAGCGCCGCGGTGATGTGCGTCGCGCCAAGCTGTACTACCTGCGTAGCCGCAGCGGCAAATCCGCACGTATCAAGGAAAAGCTGGGCGCCAAGGCTGCGTAAAAGCAGCGTTGCCCCTGAAAAAGCCGCTCTCAATGAGCGGCTTTTTTGTGCCTGTTACGCTGTGCTCCTCTTCCTCTTCTCATGAACTCCTCCAAGCCGCTGCCCAAGTTTGACCCCCGCAGCATCCCGGTGCTGGGCAYTGACGACCACCTGGCCGGCGTGCCGATGGATCGGCTGTCGGCGCAGGCCCTGCGCGAGCGCTTCCGGCATCCGCCGGTCTGGACGCCCGAGCACAGCGTCGAGAAAAAATTCACCGACCGTACGCCGGCACTGGCAGCCGTGCTGGTGCCGCTGGTCATGCGCGACGAGTTGACCCTGTTGCTGACCGAACGCACCACCAACCTCTCCACGCATTCCGGCCAGGTCGCCCTGCCGGGCGGCCGCACGGACGACACCGACCGCGACGCGGTGGACACCGCCTTGCGTGAAGCCCACGAGGAAATCGGCCTGCCGCGCGACCATGTGGAGGTGCTGGGAACCTTGCCAACCTACGTCACCGGCACGGCCTTCATCATCACGCCGGTGGTGGCGTTGGTGAAGCCCGGCTTCGCGCTGCAGCCCAATCCCGGCGAAGTGGCCGATGTGTTCGAAGTGCCGTTAGGCTATCTGATGAACCCCGCCCACCACCGCCGCCACGAGTTCGAATTCGACGGCGTCATCCGGCAGTGGCTGTCCATGCCGTACTCCGACCCCTCCGGCGAAAGCGACAGCAGCGAAGCCCGCGAGCGCTATATCTGGGGCGCGACGGCCGGTATGCTGCGCAACCTCTACCGTTTTCTCAGCGCCTGAGGTCCCTCGGGGGCCCGCTATCAAGTCAAGCAGGGGCCGCGGGACTGGCTTAGCCAGACCGCAGGCGCAGCGGCCCCCTCGGGGGGCAGGGAGCTACACGCAGTGAGCGACCGTGGGGGCCAAGTTAWGATTCCAGCATGAGCTTTTTTGCCGTTTTGTTTGCACTCATCATCGAACAGGCCCGGCCACTGGCCCGTGGCAACTGGATCCATGCAGGCTTTCGCGRCTGGGCGCGCTGGACCAACCGCAGCCTGGACGCCGGCAAACCGCACCACGGCTGGATCGCCTGGACGGTCGCCGTCATGGTGCCGGCGCTRGTCACCATGCTGATCCACTGGCTGCTCTGGAACATCAACATCGTGCTGGCTTTTGCCTGGAGCGTGGCAATCCTGTATGTCACGCTGGGCTTCCGCCAATTCAGCCATTACTTCACCGACATACGCGACGCGCTGGACGACGGCGATGAGGCCACGGCGCGCGAACTGCTGGCCCAGTGGCGGCAGGTGGATGCCAGCGAACTGCCACGCAGTGAAATCGTGCGCCATGTCATTGAGTATTCGGTGCTGGCCGCGCATCGCCACGTCTTCGGCGTGCTGGGTTGGTTTTCGGTGCTGGCCGCGCTGGGCCTGGGGCCGGCGGGCGCGGTGCTGTATCGCATGAGCGAATTCGTTTCGCGTTACTGGGCCTACAAACGCAAAACCGCCGCAGCGGCGGGCGAGGGCGCCAGCATGGCGCTGCAACTGGCCGCCAGCCGCGCCTGGGGCGTGATCGACTATGTGCCGGCGCGTGTCACATCGCTAGGCTTCGCGGTCGTCGGCAGTTTTGAGGACGCGATCGACGCCTGGCGCACCTATACGCAGCGCTTCCCGGCGAATGCGCCTTCGGCTTCCGAGAACCGCAACGACGGCATCATCCTGGCCGCCACCTCCGGCGCCGTCAACGTGCGCCTGGGCGGCGAGGTGCTCAAGGCCACCTTCTCACCGGACAGTTCCCAAGGCTTCCAGGCCGGCGGGCTTGATGCGGAAGACGGCATCGCCACCGAGGCCACGCCGGGCCGCGAGCCCGAAGTCGCGCACCTGCGCAGCATCGTGGGGCTGGTGTGGCGCTCCGTGGTGCTCTGGATGGTGTTGCTGGCCTTGCTGACGCTGGCCCGCCTGCTCGGCTGAGCGGCCCGCCGCTCAAACACTTCCCTCAATACCGGCTCTGCGAGAGCTCCGCGAACAGTTCGCTGTACAGGCGATAGCGGTTGGCGCTGATGCTGCTGGGATGGTCGGTCGCATTGACCTCCGCAATCACGCCGCAGCCCGGTTCATGCAGGTGCGTGCAGTTGTAGAACTTGCAGTCCTGGGCGTGGATCTTCAGGTCCGGCATGTAGCCGGCCAGGCGCATGGGCTCGATGTGGTGCAGGCCGAATTCCTGGAATCCCGGCGAATCGATCAATGCCGTGGCCCGCGTGTTTCCGTCGCCGGTGTCCACCCAATACAGCGTCGTGCTGGTGGTGGTGTGCTTGCCTGAGTTGAGGGCCTGCGAGATTTCGGCGGTCAGCACGCGTGCCCCGGGCACCAGCAGGTTGGTCAGGCTGCTTTTGCCGGCGCCTGAGGGCCCCAGCACCAGGGTTTTTTTGCCGCGCAGCAGTTCGACCAGTTCCTGCAATTCCGCCGCTTGGGTGGTCGCCGGCCTGGAGCCTTCGGCTTTGGGCTTGATCGCGAGCGAGAGCATGCGGTAGCCCATGGTCCTGTAGGGTGCCAGCTTGGCCCATGCACGAGTGAAGGGCTCGCCCAGGTCGCTTTTGTTGAGCGCGATAACGGGCGTGATGCCTTCGGCTTCGGCGGCGATCAGGGCGCGGGTCAACTGGCTTTCCGAGAATTCGGGTTCGGCGGCGATCAGGATCAGCACCTGGTCCAGGTTGGCCGCGAAGGACTTGGTGCGCATCTCGTCCTGGCGGTAAAACAGGTTGCTGCGCTCCTCGATTTTTTCGATCGTGCCCTCGTCTTCCGAAGGCAGCCAGCGGATGCGGTCACCGACCACGGCCTGGCTTTTTTTGCCGCGCGGGTGGCAGATCAGGCGCTCGCCGGCCTCGGTTTCCACCAGCACGTGGCGGCCGAAGCCGGCCACCACCAGCCCCGGCTGCGTCCCCGTCATGGGGGCCGCTGCAGGGCGTTGCGGTTTGCTCAAGCCAGCAGGGCGTCTACCTTCGACGCGCAGAAGAAGTCGCTGACGGAAACGCCGTCCACATCGTGCGTATTGAAGCGCACCGTGCATTTACCGTAGCTCACCGCGAGGTCGGGATGGTGGTCCTCGGCGTTGGCGATGAAGGCCAGCGCGTTCACGAAGGCGATGGTCTCGTAGTAGTTTTTGAAGCTGTAGGTTTTTTCCAGCGAGCCGTCGATCAGGCGCCAGCCCAGTGCTTGCTCGCCGTTGAGTTTGCTCAGCTGCGTGACGATCTCGGTGGCGCTCAGGGCCCGGCGGTTCTGGTGGATGGGGTTGCTCATGTCGCGGCGCTTTCAAGGGAAGGGGTCATGCGGCCCAGCCGCTCGGAAGCCGGCGGGTGCGAGTAGTAGAACTTCACGAACACCGGGTCGGGCGTCAGTGTGCTGGCATTGTCCTGGTAGAGCTTGAGCAGCGCGCTCTGCAAGTCCTTGCCGTCCGTCTGGCCGACGGCATAGGCATCGGCCTCGAACTCGTGCTTGCGCGAGAACTGGGCGAACAGCGGCGAGATAAAAAAGCTGAACAGCGGCACCACCAGCAAAAACAGCAGCAAGGCCAGCGCGTCGTTGGCGCCATCCAGGTTGGGGCGCACGCCCAGGCCCGTGTAAAACCACACCTGCGACGACAGCCAGCCCAGCAGCGCGAAGCCTGCCAGGCTCATGGCGAACATGGAGACGATGCGCTTGATGATGTGTTTGTGCTTGAAGTGCCCTAGCTCATGGGCCAATACGGCATCGACCTCGCCGGGGTTCAGCTGCTTGAGCAGGGTGTCGTAAAACACCACGCGCTTGGCCGCGCCGAAGCCGGTGAAGTAGKCATTGGCATGGGCAGAGCGCTTGCTGCCGTCCATGACGAACAGTCCTTTGGCCGCGAAGCCGCAGCGCTGCATCAGGGCCGTCACGCGTGCCTTCAGCGCTTCATCTTCGAGCGGCTTGAACTTGTTGAACATGGGCGCGATGACGGTGGGGTAGAGCACCAGCACCAGAAGGTTGAAGCCCATCCAGGCACCCCAGGCCCAGAGCCACCAGAGGCGGCCCGCGCTGCCCATCAGCCACAGGATCAGCGCCACGATGGGCAAGCCTATGACCAGGCCCACCAGCGTGGATTTCACGAGGTCGGCCAGCCAGAGCTTGAACGTCATCTTGTTGAAGCCGAAACGCTCCTCGATGCGGAAGGTGCTGTACAGCGTGAAGGGCAAATCCAGCACACCGCTGATCAGGCCGAWGGCGCCCAGCAGGGCCAGTTGGGGAAGCAGGGTGCCGTAAGCGCCCAGGCTGGAGCCGGCCAGTGCCTGGTTCAGCGCGTCTATGCCGCCCAGCAGGGTCCAGCCCAGCAGTACGGCGGCGCCAAACGCCATCTCCARCATGCCGAAGCGGGCCTTGGCGATGGTGTAGTCGGCTGCCTTCTGGTGCGCTTCGAGCGAGATGGTGCCGGCAAATGCCGCGGGCACGGCGCCGCGGTGGCGCGCCACGTGGCGGATCTGCCGCGAAGCCAGGTAGAACTTGGCCAGCAGGCCCAGCACCAGCACGGCTGAGAACACCCCGGTGAAAACAAGCGAATAGTCGGTCATAGCGGGCAGTTTAGGCGATCAGCGAGAATCGGAGCATGCCCGAAATTGAAACCACACTCAAAAAATCAGACCAGAACCTCGTCTGGCTGGACTGCGAAATGACCGGGCTGGACCCGGAAAAAGAACGCATTATTGAAATCGCCGTGATCGTCACCGGCCCGCAACTTACCCCGCGCATCGAAGGCCCGGTCCTGGCCATCCACCAAACCGACGAATTGCTGGACCAGATGGACAGCTGGAACAAAGGCACCCACGGCCGCAGCGGCCTGATCGACAAGGTCAAGGCCAGCACCGTGAGCGAGGCGGATGCCGAGGCGCAGATCCTGGCCTTTCTTGCCCAGTACGTTCCCAAGGGCAGTTCGCCCCTGTGCGGCAACACCATCAGCCAGGACAGGCGCTTCCTGGTCAAGTACATGCCCAAGCTGGAGGCTTTTTTGCACTATCGCAACGTCGATGTCAGCACTTTCAAGGAGCTGGCCAAGCGCTGGCGGCCGGAGGTCTACAGCGCTTTCAAGAAGCGCCAAAGCCACACGGCACTGGCCGACGTGCACGAATCCATCGACGAACTGGAACACTACCGGGAACATTTCCTGAAGTGATTTTCGGCCTCTTTTCGATTTAGCGAGGCTGGGCATGCGCTGGTTGCTCCTGAAATGAGAGCGATTGGCGGTGGTGATGGCAGTTAACCAATAAGAGACTGGTAGAAACCCGTAAAGCACGCTATAATCGTGGGCTTGCAGTTGCACTGGGTGCGCTGCATTTGTACATCTACCTCACACTTTTGGACTCCACAACGGAGTCACCGCTTCGGGTACAGCACCAACATCCTTGTTGATCGCTCGTTACCCAAGCTGCATATTCGTTTGATGGTTGATGTTTTATTAACCATGAACGAAGCCTTCCGCATCGCGGGAGGTGAAGTTTCCTGTTCCTTCGCCAAAAGCGCTGCGGACAGGTGATTAGTGAGAAACACATGACTGACTCTTTTGAGGCACGTGGCGACTTTTTGCCCGAAGCCATTGCCGCCGACAACATCGACACTGGTTTCAACGCCGCTCCGGATTTTTCCGATGCGCTTGAAGCAACTCCAACTTCGCTCGACGCCATCGTGGCCGAGCCCAACGGTTTTGTAGCGCTTGGCCTGGCCAAGGAACTGCTGCAGGCTGTCGCCGACATGGGCTTCACCAAGCCCACCGCCGTGCAGATGGCCACCATCCCCAAGGCCATGCAAGCTTTGGACGCCGACCCCAAGGCCACCAAGTTCACCGACTTGCTGGTTTCCAGCCAGACCGGTAGCGGCAAGACCGCCGCTTTCCTGTTGCCCGTGCTGCACACCCTGCTCAAGCAGCAGGAAGAAGCCGAGCGCTTTGAGCGCTCCGAGTTTGAGCGCCTGAGCGCAGAAGCCGTCGCCCGCGGCGAAACCCCGCTGAAAAAGCCCAAGCGCAAAGACCCGACCAGCCCCCGCAACTTCAAGGCCGCCACGCCCGGTGCGCTGATCCTGTGCCCCACGCGCGAGCTGGCCCAGCAGGTTTGCGCCGACGCCATCGACCTGGTTCGCCATTGCCGCGGCCTGCGCGTTGCCAACGTTGTTGGCGGCATTCCTTACCAATTGCAAATCGCCAAGCTGCAGAACGCCAACCTCGTGGTTGCAACGCCCGGCCGCCTGCTCGATTTGCAGCGCAGCATGCAGATCAAGCTGGACCAGGTGCAGTTCCTCGTCGTCGACGAAGCCGACCGCATGCTGGACCTCGGTTTTGCCGATGACCTGACCGAAGTCAACCAGCTCACGATCGAGCGCAAGCAGACCATGATGTTCAGCGCTACCTTCGCGCCCCGCATCATGCAACTGGCCACCCGCGTCATGCGCACGCCGCAGCGCGTCGAAATCGACTCGCCGCACGAAAAGCATGCGTCCATCACGCAATCTTTGCTGTGGGCCGACAACATGACCCACAAGCGCAAGCTGCTGGATCACCTGCTGCGCGACACCACCATCAACCAGGCCATCGTGTTTGCGAGCACCCAGGTTGAATGCGACGGCCTGGCCAACGACCTGGTGCAAGAAGGCTTCAGCGCCGTGGCGCTGCACGGCGCGCTGGGCCAGGGCCTGCGCAACCGCCGCCTGATGGCTTTCCGTGACGGCCGCGTGCAAGTCCTGGTGGCAACCGACGTGGCCGCCCGCGGCCTCGACGTGCCCACCATCACCCACGTGATCAACTACGGTCTGCCCATGAAAGCCGAAGACTATGTGCACCGCATCGGCCGCACCGGCCGTGCCGGCCGCGAAGGCGTGGCTGTCACGATCGCCGAGTTCCGTGATCGCCGCAAGATCCAGGACATCGAACACTACATGCAGCAGAACCTCAAGCCCAGCGTGATCGCCGGCCTGGAGCCGCAGCAGCGCTTCGCCCCCACGTCCGATCGCCCACGCGGCAACTTCGGCGGTGACCGCGGCGGCCGCAGCTTCGGCGGCGGCGGTGGTGACCGTGGCGGCTATGCCGGCCGCAAGCCGGCAGGTGGTTTCGGTAACGGCGGCTTTGCCGGTTTTGGCAACAACCGCGATGACCGTGGTGGCGATCGCGGCGGAGACCGCGGCGCCTTCCAGGGCCGTCCTCCCGCACCGCAAGGCGGCAACAACTACGCGGACCGTTCGGGCTTCAATGACCGCGGCCCGCGCCGCCAGGATGACCGCGGCTTCGGCGGCGGCAACAACAACGCCGGCTTCGCCCAGCGTGACGACCGCAACTTCGCCCCCCGTAACGAGGGCTTTGCTTCCCGCAATGAAGGTTTCGCGCCGCGCCCCGACTTCGCCAACCGCAAGCCTGGTTTCGCCAAGCCTGCAGGCAAGGTGTTCGTGCCCCGCGACGCGGCTAAGAAGCCCGGCAAGTTCTCCAAGCCCTTCCGCGATTGATGCTTAAATAATCATCGCGCGGTAACGGCAAATAAAAAAGCCGCTGCAGACATTGTCTGCAGCGGCTTTTTTTATGGGCGGCAATGGCCTGCGTCGCGACCTGGGGCTTATCCGCCCTTGGTGCCTGTCTCCTTCACGACCAACGCGCGCTCAAAACCCCATTCATACAAAGCGGTTTTCAATCGCGCCAATGCCGTCGATTTCGACGCGCACCACGTCGCCCGCCTTGAGGTAGCGCGGCGGCGTCATACCCATGCCCACGCCGGCCGGTGTGCCGGTGGCGATCACGTCGCCCGGGTAAAGGGTGATGCCGCGCGAGCAGGTTTCTATCAGCGTCGAAATGTCGAAGATCAGGTCCGTGGTCAGCCCGTCCTGGCGCAGCTCGCCGTTGACCCAGCCGCGCACGCGGGTGCGCGTGCCGTCGAGTTCGTCGGCCGTGACGATCCAAGGGCCCATGGGGCAAAAGGTGTCAAAGGACTTGCCGAGGTCCCATTGTTGGTGGCGCATCTGCACGTCGCGCGCGGTCACGTCGTTGACGATGGTGTAGCCGAACACATGCCCCATGGCCTCCGCGCGCGCGATGTTGCGGCCACCCGTGCCGATGACGACGGCGAGCTCCGATTCATAGTCGATCTGCTCCGATACGCCCATCGGCAACACCACATCGTCATGCGGCCCCACCACACATTCAGGCACCTTGGTGAAGACGATGGGCCAGGATTCGGGGTTGGCATTGTTGTTCTTGAAAACCGAGGCCGACAGTTCCTTGGCATGGGCGTGGTAGTTGCGGCCCACGCAAAAGATATTGCGGCGCGGCAGCGGCAGAGGTGCTTCCAGCCTGACAGCGCTGATGGCGATGCTTCCGCTGCCTTGCAAGGCGGCTTGCGCGAGGTCGCCGCCCGCCATGATGAGCGGCAATGCGCCTGTGCGTGCCTGCTCGGGCGTCATGTCAAACGGCGTGACGCTCTGGCCGTCATTCGAAACGAGGCCGACGTGGCGCCGGCCCTGGTACTGGAAAGTCGCGATGCGCAATCTTGTCTCCTGTTGTGGGCCATGCCGGCCTTTGGTGAGGCCTCTTTGCGGCCTTTTCATTTTGGCCATCGTAGAACCAAGAGCTACCAATGTGCAACCACGCAGTGCAAGTTCAACGTGGTTTTTCGGGAAAATACCCCCTATTAATCGTGCGTAATTTGCAAGAAAATGTAGATAAACCAATTGAAGCCAATTTGACGAATCATGCGGTCTTCAACCACAGGCCACTATCATCGGAACCGATCCTCCATTTCCCTGTTCACACCACTTCGACCCAGCCCATGAACAGCGCAACAGCCCTGCAGGAAGCCATCCTCGACAACCTGAAGTCGCGTAAATGGCGCGCGGGCCACCGCATTCCGACCGAGCGCAGCTTCAGCGAGCAAAGCGGCCTGAGCCGCGCGGCCGTTCGCCGCGTGCTGGCGGGCTTGAAGGAGCGGGGCCTGATCACCCAGACGGTGGGCAGCGGCACTTATGTCAGCGCGCATATCGCCGAATCGCTGGCCGCCATGGCTGAAGGCGGACCGGCGCGCTCGGCCAGCCCGGCCGAACTCATGAGCGCCCGGCTGGCGCTGGAGCCGGCCATCATCGAGATGGTCATAGGCAATGCCAACTCAGCCGACTTCGAGCGCATGCACGAATGCTGCACCAAGGCCGAAGCGGCCACCACGCTGGAAGACTTCGAGCGCTGGGACAGCCTGCTGCATGAGGTCATCGCCGATTCCGCGCACAACAGCTTTATCTCCGGCGTCTTTCGCATGATGAACCAGGCGCGCTCCGACGCCGAGTGGGGCATGCTCAAGCGCCGCAGCGCCACGCCCGAGCGCCGGCTGGATTACCAGCGCGAGCATCGCGCGCTGGTCGACGCCCTGCAGCAGCGGGACGCGCAGCGAGCGCGTGAACTCTGCGTAGCGCACCTGGTGCATGTGCGCACCAATATGCTCGGCCACTAGCGCGGCCACTGAAGCTATGATGCGATGGCGGCGCCGGCGGTCCGGCGCCTCTCGAAAAACACATCGACATGCACGCAGCCGCCTGGCCTCCTCTTTCAAAAAACTGATGCTTTGCTTCCGCGCGCCCGGACACCCGTCCTGACACAAGGCTGAAGCACTGCCCGCACCCGCCGGACCGACCCAGGCCGGGTGCCTGATCCCGACCGCCTTTTTCATTCGCGACGATCCCGCATCGTCCGCGCGGTCACGTTCATCTCATTTTTTGGAAACCGTCATGTCCCTGTTCAATACCCTGGTGGCCTTGGCCATCCCGCTGGCGCCGCGTGCGTTGATCCGCAAAGTCTCGCGCCGCTATATCGCCGGCGACACCGTGGCCGATGCGATCAACCGCATCGCAGCGCTCAATGCCGCTGGTTTTTCTGCAACTGTCGACGTCCTGGGCGAAACCGTCGAATCCCTGTCCCAAGCCGACGACACAACGCGTGAATACCTCAAGGTGCTCGAAGCGATCGCGCGTGACGGGCTGCGCGCGAACATCTCGGTCAAGCCGACCGCGCTGGGCCTGCTGCTCGACGCGGCCCATTGCGAGCGCAACCTGGAACGCCTGCTCGACGCAGCGAAGGCGAGCTCAACGTTTGTGCGCATCGATATGGAGGACGTGAGCTGCACACAGCGCGAGATCGACTTGTTGCTGCGCCTGAAAAAGCGCGGATATGCCAATGTCGGCCTGGTGCTGCAGGCCTACCTCAAGCGCACCGATTGCGATATCGGCCCGCTGCTCGGCGCGGCTGAAAACCTGCGCATCTGCAAGGGCATCTATGTCGAGGCGCGCGAGCATCTCGTGGAAGGCGCCTGGCACGACCGGCGCGCGATCAACCCGCACTTCCTGCGCCAGGTCGCGCGTTGTTTCGAAAGTGGCACCTTTGTCGGCGTCGCGACGCATGACGAGGAGCTTGTGGGCCAGGTGATCGCGCTGGCGCGTAGCCGGCTTGTGGCCAACACGGCGTTTGAGTTCCAGATGCTGCTCGGCGTGTGCGAAGGCCTGCGGGATCGCCTGCTGACCGAGGGTTATGCGGTCCGCATCTACGTGCCCTGCGGCAAGGACTGGTACGGCTACAGCATGCGGCGCATCAAGGAAAATCCGCGCATCGCGGGTTACCTGGTGTGCGCCCTGTTGATGCGCTAAGCGCGTCAGCTCATGCCGTTGCGGCTGGCCAGTTCGACAAACAAGGCAGACTGGTCCAGGTCCGTCAGGCCGTTCTCCACGCCCTCGGCATAAAGCCGCTCGAACAGCGCCGTGATGGGCGCCTCAAAGCCGATCTCCTGGGCGGTCGCCAGCGCGTTGCGCATGTCCTTGAGCTGGATGTCCATGCGGGCGCGCGGCGCGAAGTCGCGCTCCAGCATGCGCTGGCCGTGCAGTTGCAGCACGCGGCTGTCGGCGAAGCCGCCGGTGATCGCCTCCCTGACTTTTGCCATGTCGGCGCCACCGCGCGAGGTGAAGAGCAGCGCCTCGGCCACCGCCCCTATGGTGATGCCCACAATCATCTGGTTGGCCAGCTTGGTGAGCTGGCCGCTGCCATGCGGGCCCACGTGGATCGCGTGCCCGAAGTGCTTGAGCACCGGCAGGACTCTCGCGAAGTCTTCCGCCCGACCGCCGGCCATGATGGCCAGCGTGCCGCTTTCCGCGCCGCCGGGGCCGCCCGACACAGGCGCGTCGAGGTGGGAAATGCCCAGCGCGCCCAGGCGCGCCGCATGGTCGCGTGCTTCGCGCGGCTGGATGGACGCCATGTCGAGAAACAGCGCGCCGGGCTTCATTGCGGCGGCCACGCCTTGCGCGAAAAGCACGGCTTCGACCACCGGGCCGCTTTCCAGCATGCCGATGACGATGTCGGCCCCGGCCACCGCGGCCTCGGCGCGCGCGTGGACTACCGCGCCCAGCGCGGCCAGCGGCCCGGCCTTGGCCTGCGTGCGGTTCCATACCTGCGGCGCATAGCCGGCCTCGCCGAGGCGCCTGGCCATGGGAAGCCCCATGATGCCCGTGCCCAGAAAGGCAATGCGGGGAAGGGGCATGTCGCTGGCGTTGGTCATTCGTGTCCTCAAAATGGCTTTCAGCCATCATGAAGCAGGCGGCGCGAGAAGGCTGTCAGCGAGCTTTCTAGGCGGCGTTTCCGGCTGCTTTTTACGCGGCTTTTTTCAGGGCCGGCGCGAACATGGCTTCCATTTCCCGGCGCACCGTGTAGGCGGGGGTGGAGGTGTCCATGGCGACGTCGTTCCAGCTCAGGCTTTGGCCTTTTTTGACCGCGCGCACCACCTTGACCTGGTGCGCCAGGCCCAGCGGCAGGCCGCCCATCTTCATCGAGGTGTCGGCGGGCAGCAGCTTGCCCCAGACGGTATAGCCGCCTTCGCCGTCCAGCATGTCGCCGGGCTGCAGGTCGCGCTTGGCCGTGGCCACCACGTCGGCGTTCCAGCAGGTCGCCACGCCGGTCGGTTCGCCGCGTAGCGCGACACTGGCGACCGACACGCCGACCTCCAGGCCTATCAGGTGCCAGCGTTTGTACAGCGTGAAGTAGCGCCCGCTGGGGTCGGTGTGGGCGTTGTATTCCTCAAAGCAGTTCTTGATGTAGTCGGTCTCGGCCTCGACCGTCACCCAGACGCCCATGCGGATGTCGTAGGGAATCTTGCGGCCGTTGGCTTCCAGTGATGAAATGACTTCCACCATGCCTTTGCGCTCCWGCACGCCGCCCTCGCTGATGGGGCGAGTGACATAGGGAATGTCTTCCACACTGGCCGGCGGGTAGAGCAAGCCGTTGCTGGGCACGGTCAGGCCCGTGGCGTTGGCCACCGCGGTTGATTCGATGGACGGCTTGGAGCCGTCGAGAAAGCTGTTGAACATCTTCGGGTTCAGCCCGCCGCGCGCGGCCTGCTCGGGCGTGAGGCCGTAGTTGCCCCAGACCGTCTCGGGCGTGGATTCGCAGAAATGCGGCAGCCACTTGTKGCCGCGGCCCGCCGCCACCACCGGGAAGCCGCAGGTGCGTGCCCAGTCCACCAGGTCGCAGATCAGCGCCGGCTGGTCGCCGAAGGCCAGCGAATACACCACACCGGCCTCAGCCGCCTTGCGCGCCAGCAGCGGGCCGCAAAAAGCGTCGGCCTCCACCGTGACGTTGACCACGTGCTTGCCGTGCGCGAAGGCCTGCAGGCAATGCTCCACCGCGGCGATCGGGTTGCCGGTGCACTCCACGATGATGTCGATCTGCGGATGCGTGACCACCGCCTGCCAGTCGTCGGTGATCCAGGTCGTGCCGGCCCTGATCGCCGCCTGCGCCGAGGCGGCCTGGGCCATCTCGGGTTTCCATCCCACGCGCGCGAGGTTGCCGCGTGCCGCGTCGGGCGAGAGGTCGGCGATCGCGACCAGGTGCACGCCCGGCGTGCGCGGGATTTGCGCCAGGTACATGGAGCCGAATTTTCCGGCGCCTATCAGGCCTATACGCACCGGTTTTCCCTCGGCCGCGCGTTGCTGGAGCTTTGTATAGAGGTTCATGGGTTCAGGCCGCCTTGCGTTCTGGCGCGATCTCTTCCATCGAGGTTTGCAGCGCCGAAGCCGGCACGCCGTCCTTCCACGGCAGGTCCACCGGGTAGTCTCTCAGCAGGCAGTCGTCGGGCAGGCAACTGATGGGCGTGAAGTCGCGGTGGGCGATATATTCGGGGCGCTTGTGGCGGCGAATGTGGTTGCTAATGGCGCACAGGCTCAGGTAGACGCTGACCCGGTTGAAGGGCGAGAGGTTGCTGCCCGAGGCATGGACCAGGCAGGAATGGAACAAAATCATCGAGCCGGCCGGGCCCTTGGGGCTGACGATGCCGCCCTGCTTTCCGCCGGCGCGTTGCACCAGCTGGCGAATCAGGTCGTTGTCCACCGTCCACAGGGGATAGCTGGTGGTGGTGAGGTCGTGCTTCGCATCGACCACGCCTTTTTTGTGGCTACCGGGAATGAACATCAGAGGGCCGTTGTGCTCGGTCACGTCGTCCAGGAAGATGGCCACGTTCATCGCGCGTTCGGTCGGCATCATGTCGTCGTTAAGCCAGGTGCCGTAGTCCTGGTGCCACTGCCAGACATCGCCTTCAAAGGCCATCTTGCCGTTGATCTTGAACTGGTGCATGTAGAGCTGCTCGCCCAGCAGGTCTTCCACCGGTTCGATCATGCGCGGGTGCCTTGCGAGCCGGGCAAACGGTTCGCTGTACATGTGCGCCGCGAAATTGGTCCGCACCGCGTCCTTGCCTTTTTCGCGGATGTTGTAGTCCTCGCGCCGCTCGTAGAGCTCGGGCACGGCGTCGTTGAGCGTGCGGGTTTCTTCCGGCGTGAACAGGCCGGGGAAAAACAGGTAACCGTCGCGGTCGAATTGCGCAAGTTGTTCAGGGCTGAGTCTCATCGCGTGTTTCCTTCGGTGTTTGTTCGGGGCTTCAGGGGGCGGTGGAAGCGGCGGGTCGGCCCAGCGCGCTGGACAGCAGCGTCGCCAGGTTGTGGCCGGCTTCCTCGTCGTGCTCGCGTATCAGCGACTCGGCCTTGCCAGCGTCGCCTGCGGCGATGGCCTGGGCGATCGCCTCGTGCTCGTCCCAGATCGATTCGCGCATGGTCGACACCTGCAGCACGGCGCCCATGGCGCGGCGTATGTGGTGCCAGTGCAGCTGCGCGCTCTGGGCGATCAGCGGGTTGCCCGAGGCTTGGTAAATCGCCGCGTGAAAACGCGCATCGGCTGCCATCATGGCCTTGACGTCGCTGCCGCGGGCGGCTTTGCGGCCCTGGCTGATCAGTTGCGGATCGAGCCGGGCACGGGCCTGCGCCGCCAGCCGGGCGGCCAGCGCATCGAGCGCGCTGCGCACCTGGTAGATCTGCACCAGCGAGGCCACGTCCAGTGGCGCGACCAGCACGCCGCGGCCGGGGGCGTCCAGCACAAAACCGTCTTTCTTGAGCAGGCGCAGCGCCTGCAACACCGGCTGGCGCGAGACCGCGAGCTGCGCGGCAATCTCTTCCTGCGTGATGCGCGCGCCTGGCGCCAGCGAGCCTTCGCTGATGGCGTCCAGCAGGCTGCGGTAGACCTGGTCGACCAGGTCAGGGGTGGATTCGATTTTGATCAGTTGGGATGTCATATCTGTACTCTGTATACAGAATACGTTGATCTGGGGAGCAAGAGATTCCGGGTTTACCCGCATCCAGTGGTCTGTGGGCCTGGCTGTGCCAAGATGGCGGCCGCTGAATGCCATTTGCCACTTTTCTCAGGAGAACAACAATGAATCCTTTTGATCCCGCCTGGCTGGACCGCATGTACAACAACCGGGCGCTGGTGCCCGACCACCCGGCCTATTTCGCGCGCTGGGCAGCGGATTCACAAGCCGTCCGCAAGCGCCTGCCTTGCCAGGTGGACGTGCCTTATGGCAACCATGCGGGTGAAACGCTGGATGTGTTTCCGGCCAGCGGCTTTGGCACGCAAGGCGCCAGGCCGGGCAAGGGCGCACCGGTGCTGGTGTTCATCCACGGCGGCTACTGGCGCGCGCTCGACAAGTCCGACCATTCCTTCATCGTGCCTCCTTTCACGGAGGCAGGCGCCTGTGTGGTCGTGCCTAACTACGCCCTGTGCCCGGCGGTGACGATTCCCGACATCACCCTGCAGATGGTCAAGGCCCTGGCCTGGACCTGGCGCCACATCGCCCGCTACGGCGGCGACCCCAGCCGCATCACGGTGGCCGGGCACTCGGCCGGCGGCCACCTGGCGGCCATGCTGCTGCTCTGCGACTGGAAGGCCTATGCCGGCGATCTGCCGGCGGACTTGGTCAAGAATGCGCTGTCGATTTCAGGCATTTACGACCTGGAGCCGATGCGCCATGCGCCCTTCGTCAAGGACTCGCTCAAGCTCACGCCCGAACAGGTTGCCAAAGCCAGCCCGGCCCTGCTGCCGGCGCCGCGCCGCGGCACGCTCTACAGTGTGGCGGGGGCCGATGAAAGTGCCGAATTCCTGCGCCAGAACCTGCTGATCCAGCAGGCCTGGGGCGAGGGCGTCGTGCCGGTCTGTGAATCGCATTTGCGCTGCAACCATTTCAGCGCGCTGGATGCGCTGGCCGACACCGGGCACCGGCTGCACAGCCTGGCGCTGGACCTGCTGGGACTGGGCGCGACCCGCAGCTAGGCAGGATTTACATCAGCAAGTGCTCACCGGCGTTGTCGCCGCCCAGCGTGACGTAGTTGACCTTGCGGATGTCCAGCAGTTTGGTGCCGCCGGCATAGCTGATGGAGCTCTGGATGTCTTCCTCCATCTCGCGCAGCGTGTCGGCCAGCGTGCCCTTGACGGGCTCCAGGATGCGCTTGCCTTCGACGTGTTTGTATTCGCCCTTGTTGAAGTCCGAGGCGCTGCCGTAGTACTCCTTGAAGAGCTTGCCGTCGACCTCCACGGTCTTGCCGGGGCTTTCTTCCAGCCCGGCGAGCATGGAGCCGATCATCACCATGGTCGCACCGAAGCGCACTGATTTCGCGATGTCGCCGTGCTCGCGTATGCCGCCGTCGGCAATGATGGGTTTGGTGGCCACGCGCGCGCACCACTTGAGCGCCGACAGCTGCCAGCCGCCCGTGCCGAAGCCGGTCTTCATCTTGGTGATGCAGACCTTGCCCGGGCCTATGCCGACCTTGGTCGCGTCGGCGCCCCAGTTCTCAAGGTCTATCACCGCCTCGGGCGTGCCCACGTTGCCGGCGATCACGAAGGATGCCGGCAGTTTCTGCTTGAGGTAGGCGATCATCTTTTGCACCGTGTCGGCATGGCCGTGCGCGATGTCGATGGTGATGTACTCGGGCACCAGGCCTTCGGCCGCCAGGCGGTCCACCGTGTCGTAGTCGGGTTTTTTCACGCCCAGCGAGATGGAAGCGTAGGCGCCGCGGGCCTTCATGTCCTTGACGAACTGGACGTTGTCCAGGTCGAAGCGGTGCATCACATAGAAGTAACCGTTCTTCGCCATCCAGGCGCAGATCTCCTCGTTGACCACCGTTTTCATGTTGGCCGGCACCACCGGGATGCGAAAGCTGCGCCCACCCAGCGTGGCGCTGGCGTCGCACTCGGAACGGCTCTCCACGCGGCATTTGCGCGGCAGCAGCAGGATGTTGTCGTAGTCGAAGATTTCCATGATTCCCAAGCCTTTGAAAAACTGTTGAAGAACAGAAGGCGCTTGGACTGGACCGGCTTTGCGGCAGGCGCTTGCAGTGTGGGCAAGGCTGAAACAAGAAACCGGGCGCAATTGCTTGGGCCCGGTGATTGATTCTATGCGCCTCTCATGCCGGCGGCACCCGCCAAAGCGGTATAGCCTTTATATGCATAGTGGCATCTTGTTTTTGAGGCGAGGTATCAGCGCACTTCGACCTCCGCCACGCGCACGGTCTCCTGGCCGCGCGCGAGCCGCAGGGTGGTCCATTCATCGCGCGCCTGCGGCGTGCCGAAACCGGTGGTCACGCGCACCATCACCGTGGTGCCGGCCGACAGCACTTGCTGGCGGTGGCCGTAGAACTGCGCCTCCACGCCGTACTTGCCGGGCTTGGCCGCCTTGAGCGAAAACGCCTCGGGGCCGTAGCCGCCCCTGGCGTCCGGGCTCATGGCGCCGCCCTGGTAGGTGAGGCGGTTGGCATAGCTGGCCCTTTCACCGTTGGGGTCGCTCACCCACATGTCGATGTCGGTGTCGTCGCTGTCCCAGGCCATCACCACACGCAGGGCCAGCGGCAGGTTGCGGCGCAGGCGTGTGTCCACCCGGCCCAGGTCCAGCGCCGGCTGGCCGCTGGAAGCCGCCTGGGCGGCAATCGCATTGAGCTCGGCCAGCGCGATCATGTTGATGCCGGCGAAGCGGCCATTCCAGGGCTGCGACACGACTTCCCACAGARCATTGACCGCGCGCTGCGGCTGGCCGCTTTCGGCCAGCGCCAGGCCCAGGTCGCGCCACGATTGCGGCTCGTTGGGCGCCAGCTCGCTGATGCGTTCAAACACCGGCACGGCCAGGTCGTTGCGGCGCGCCTGCACCAGGCGGTAGGCGTAGAGGCGCAGCAACTGGCGGTTTTCCAGGTTCATCTCAGCCAGGTTGGAGAGCACGCGCAGTCCCAGTTCGGGCAGGCCGCGGTCAAAGAACACGCCGGCCGCATCCATGTAGAACGAGCTGCTGCTGAGGTAGGCGGCACGTTCGTCAAGGTAGACGCGGTAGAGCTCGTCCTTGCCCGTGTTCTGCAGGCGCTTCATATAGGGCGCGTCCGGCACCCAGGCTTGCAGCGCGATGGTGGGAGCGGGCGCGGCCGCGGGCATCGCTTTGGCGCTGCGCTTTTCCATGGCGTCGGAACGCGCCTCGGCGGCCATGGCCTGCGCGGGTGCTGCGGCGGGAGCGGCGGGCACCAAGAACTCGCGGGCTGCTGCCGCCGGCGCAGCCGGGGCTTGTTCGCGTAGGCGCGCCGTATCGGATACGCTGCCCAAGGCCCTCACCCCACCCTGGCTGATCTGCATCTTTGCCTTGGGCTCGGCACGTTTGGGCGTGTCCTTGGGAAAGTCCCTGTCCCACCAATGCTGCGTTTCGTCAAATTGCCTCACCATGGCTTCGATGTGCGCCTGCCGCGTCTGCGTAGCCTGCTCGAGTTGCTGCTGGCCCAGCCGTGCAACTTCATCGGCCAGTTCGGGCGGGGCGGGCAGGCTGTAGCGTGCATAGTCGGATGCCAGCTCCAGCACGATCAGCGAGCTGTTGGGGCCCACGATGCCGTGCGCCGCCGCGATGCGTTGCAGTTCGCCGGTGTTGAGGCTCGCGTTCTCGGCCAGTTCGGCGCTGCGCCACTGGGCCCATTGCTGGCCGGGCCAGTGGCCGCTCACCGGTTTGGCATTGACCTGCAGCGCCAGCGTGCGCCTGCGGCCGTCCGGGTGGGCCAGCATGACGTCGATGCGGGCCTGGCTGTCGAGTAGCTCGCCGGCCACCGCGATGCGGCCCTGGCTCACGCGCGTCGTCGGTGCGACGAGTTGCCGCGCCGACAGGCTGGACAGCTTTTCAATGCGCCAGCCGTGCGTCAGCATGGCCTGCGCGCCCTCGTCGGGCGATTGCAACGCGGCATCCACCAGCGCACCACCGGTCCGGTCGGCCAGCCGGGCCAGCCGCGCCATGTCGGCGGAAGCGGCGCCGTTGATCACTATCACCGGCGCCGTGTGGGTGTAGCGAATGAGTTTTTTGCCGTCCGTCATCAGGCCGTCGGTCACCATGAGGGTAGTGTCCACGTCGGCGGGAATCGGCAGGTCGTCGAAATTGCTGGAGCCGTCGAAAGGTTCCGCACGCAGCGCGTCGGCCAGTTCGTCAAAGCGGCCCGGCGCCAGCGTGAAGCTGCGCACGGTTTCGGCTTTGTTGCGCACCACCAGCAGGCTGAGCTTGACGGGTTTTCCGAGCTTGCGGAAATAGGCTTCCAGCACCGGCAGCACGCGGGCTTGCGCGGCGGCCGAGGCCGAGGCGTCCCACACCAGCGCGATATGTGCGGGGATGGGCCGCCTCACCCCTTCGTCGCGCACATCGACCTGCCCGGCGAAAAATGATTGGCCGCCGGTCTCGCCCACCATGACCTGGGGCTTGCCCGTGCGGCGCAGCGCCAGTTGCAGCCAGCCCGACGGGCCCTGCGGTGCCTGCCACTGGGTTTTCTGCAGGCTCAGCTCCATGCCGGTGGCGTTGGCGTCCAGTTCGGTGCCGGCCGGGGCTTGCAGCAGTTGCACATCCTGGCGGGCGGCGCCGTGGGCGCGCACCTTGACCTGCAACTCGCCCACGCTGGATGCGAACGCCAGCGGCACCCTGAGCACGCCCGCATCAAGCCGGCGCGCCAGGGTTTCGGTGAAGCTGATGACGACACGCCGCTCGCCCATGGCCGGGATCGGGTAGACACGCAGCTTGTACTGGTTGCCGGCCGCGGCTTCCAGCAGCCCCGGGTCTACGCGCCGGCGGCGTATGTCCTCGAATATTTCCTGGCCCTTGGCCTTGGGCACGGGCACCGCGTCGCGTAACCGGCCGTTGACGTCCAGCGCGAAGCCGGTCACGACCTGGCCTTCTTGCAGCGGGAACTGCAGCTCGCCTTCGAGCACGCGGTGGTTGGGATTGAAGAGGCGCAGTTCGACGCTGGTGCGCGCCTGGTCGCCGAAGAGGTCGACTTCGATGGAAGCCGCGCGCAGCTGTATGGGCTGGCCCGCGTTGGCATTGACGGCGATCACCGGCGGCCGCCAGTCGGGCGGTGGTGCGAATTTGATGCCTGGGGGCGGCTGCGGCACGGCGCTTAGCGCCAGCGCCTGGAGGCTGAAGCAGGCCGCAGCGAGAGCCTGGAGTAGACGAATGGTGGTGCGCGCGGTATAGGTATGGCCGTGTGGCATGAAAACCCCTTTTGTTGTTGGCGATGCACCCTGAAACGGGGCTCGCGTTGCAAAGGGGTTAAAAGCCGCAAATTATTTTTCGGGCACGCAGTGGGACTGTGCTGCAGCCAGCACCCGGCCCTTGTCATCCTCCACCCAGCCCAGCACCCGCATGCGTTCGGGATTCGCCCCTTGCGCGATGCTCATGGAGCGCGCGTCGAAGAAACGGTTGGGCGCGTCTTTGGCGAGTGGCTTGCGGTCATCCCAGGGGGTTTGCAGCACATTCCTGACCAGGTTGCGCTCCACCGGCGAGCCTTCGGTGCCCGCCGGCAGGGTTTCGACCAGGGCCAGCCAGGCCGTCCATTGCCGGCCCTTTGCGGCGGCCGGGATCGGTTTGAGTTCAATCGAGGCGCCCAGGTAGCCGCTAAGCGGCAGGCCGTGGGCCACGCGCAGGGTTGCGCCTTTGAGTCCCTGGACCGGCCGCGTGCTGGCCAGGGTTTGCGCGGGCGGGCCCTGGCGCAGCGCCGCCAGGCGGTCCAGCGCCTCGCGGGCGGCTACGGCCGACAGCGGCGCATCCTCGCCCTTGTCGCCGGGCAGCACCCAGTCCAGCGCGAGCTGGCCGGCGCCGGCCTTGGGTGTGGCCGGGTCGGCCCAGCAACTTTCGCAGTTGGCATTGATGAAACGTTCCAGCAACTGCGCCGGCCTGGGCTGGCCGTCGCTGGCGCAAAAAGACTGCGCCCCGGCCTGGCCGGCGGCCAGCGCGGCAAAGGCCGCCATTAACGACATGGATGCCAGGGCTGAAGGGCGGTGCGAAAACGGTTTCATCAGGGCTTTCTACAATGAGGGATGTTCTCAGAAGTCGCGCCAACATCCCCACTCTTACAAAATCTTAACCCGGAGCAACTGGCCGCGGTGACTTTGCCCCCCACGCACGCGCTGATTCTCGCGGGGGCCGGCTCCGGCAAGACCCGCGTGCTGACGACGCGCATCGCCTGGCTGCTGCAGACCGGCCAGGTCTCGCCGGGCGGCATCCTGGCCGTGACCTTCACCAACAAGGCCGCCAAGGAAATGCTGGCGCGGCTGTCGGCCATGCTGCCGGTCAATGTGCGCGGCATGTGGATAGGCACCTTCCACGGCCTGTGCAACCGCTTTTTGCGCGCCCATTACAAGCTGGCCAACCTGCCGCAGAGCTTCCAGATCCTCGACACGCAGGACCAGCTTTCGGCCATCAAGCGCCTGTGCAAGCAGCACAACGTCGACGACGAGCGTTTTCCGCCCAAGCAGCTGATGTGGTTCATCGCCGGCAACAAGGAAGACGGCCTGCGCGCCAAGGACGTCCAGGTGCGCGACGAGGAAGGCCGCAAGAAGGTCGAGATCTACGCGCTCTACGAAGAGCAGTGCCAGCGCGAAGGCGTGGTTGATTTCGGTGAGCTGATGCTGCGCAGCTACGAGCTGCTGCGCGACAACGCGCCGGTGCGCGAACATTACCAGCGACGTTTCCGCCACATCCTGATCGACGAGTTCCAGGACACCAACAAGCTGCAGTACGCCTGGATCAAGATGCTGGCGGGGCAGGGCCCGGACGCCATCCAGGGCGCCGGCGCGATGCCCGGCGGCTCGGTGATCGCGGTCGGCGACGACGACCAGAGCATTTATGCCTTTCGCGGCGCGCGCGTCGGCAATATGGCCGACTTCGTGCGCGAGTTCGAGGTGCAGCACCAGATCAAGCTGGAGCGCAACTACCGCAGCTTCGGCAACATCCTGGATTCGGCCAACGAGCTGATCAGCCACAACAGCAAGCGCCTGGGCAAAAACCTGCGCACCGAAGCCGGCCCCGGCGAGCCGGTGCGCGTCTACGAGTCGGCCAGCGATTTTGCCGAGGCGCAGTGGTTTGTCGACGAGGTCAAACAGCTGGTGCGTGACGGCGTGGAGCGCAAGGAGATCGCGCTGCTCTATCGCAGCAACGCGCAAAGCCGGGTGATGGAGACGGCGCTTTTCAACGCCGGCGTGCCCTACCGCGTTTACGGCGGCCTGCGCTTTTTCGAGCGCGCCGAAATCAAGCATGCGCTCGCTTACCTGCGCCTGCTGGAGAACCCGCACGACGACACCAGCTTCATGCGCGTCGTCAACTTCCCGCCGCGCGGCATAGGCGCGCGCAGCATCGAGCAATTGCAGGATATCTCCCGCGCGGCCGGCTGCTCGCTCTATGACGGCGTGAGCGCCGTGCCGGGCAAGGCCGGCGCCAACCTTGGCGCCTTCGCCGCCAAAATTCAGGTGCTGAGCGAGCAGACCACGGGCTTGAGCCTGCGTGAAATCATCGAGCTGGTGCTGCAGCACAGCGGCCTCGAGGAACATTACAAGACCGAAAAAGAAGGCCAGGACCGGCTGGAGAATCTGGCCGAACTGGTCAATGCCGCCGAGTCCTTCGTCAGCCAGGAAGGCTTCGGCCGCGATGCGGTGGCGTTACCGGTCGACGAACTGGGCGCGCGGCTCACGCAGTCGCCGGCCAGCCAGGGGCTGGATGCGTCCGCTCCGCAACTCAACGAGCCCCTGCCCGAGGCGCTGGCGCCCGACACCGAAACCGGCGAAACGCTGTCGCCGCTGGCGGCCTTCCTGACACACGCGGCGCTCGAATCGGGCGACAACCAGGCGCAGGCCGGCCAGGACGCGGTACAGCTCATGACGGTGCATTCATCCAAAGGCCTGGAGTTCGACTGCGTCTTCATCACCGGCCTGGAAGACGGCATCTTCCCGCACGAGAACTCCATGAGCGACCGCGACGGCCTCGAGGAGGAGCGACGCCTGATGTATGTCGCGATCACGCGCGCGCGCAAGCGGCTTTACCTCAGCCATTCGCAGACCCGCATGCTGCACGGCCAGACGCGCTACAACCTCAAGAGCCGCTTTTTTGACGAGCTGCCGGAAGCCGCGCTCAAATGGATCACGCCAAAAAACCAGGGTTTTGCGTCGGGCATGGGCTCAGGCGCCTGGGGCGGCAACGGCAATGCGGGCGGCGGGCGCAAGGACTGGGCCAGCAGCGTGTTTTCGTCCAAGGCCGGCGCGTCGGAGCGTTTTGCCAACCCGCCGGTGCCGCCGCAGAAGAGCGCGCCCTCGCACGGCCTCAAGACCGGCATGGAAGTGTTCCACGCCAAGTTCGGCGAGGGCAAGGTGATGATGCTCGAAGGCAGCGGCGACGATGCCCGCGCGCAGATCAATTTCACGCGGCATGGCGTGAAGTGGCTGGCGTTAAGCGTCGCCAAGCTAACGGTGGTCTAGCGCTTATTTCGTCGCCGGGACGACCGGCATCTGCGCCGGGTGCATCTGGCTTGGCTGCGGGTCCATATAGCCCCGGCCATCCTTGACGCCTTTTTTGCCGGCAATCTGCCAGGCCGTCTGCTGGTCCACCAGGCCGGCCAGGAATTCCAGTTCTTCGTCGCTGTGGTTGATCGCATTGGCGGGGGTCAGCTGGTGGCCGTCCCTGGGCGTTACTTCGCCCCAGAAGGACTGGTGGTAGCTGGCCTGGGAGACGACCTTTTGGCCGTTCGACTCCATGTCGACCGTGCCGTAGCAGTTGCAGAAGTAGCTGCGGTTGCCCTGGTCGGCGAAGACCTCGGCGTAAACGCCCGTGCCGCGTATGCCGGCCGTCAGGGTGGGCATGATGATGGAGCGGTTGCTGCCCTTGCCCCAGACGCTGACCACGGCACCCGTGATCATGCGCAGCAGGCTCACGGTGTTGAGCGAAGTCCCGCGCTCCACCGTCATCACCGAGTTCTCGCGCACCTGGAAGGCCGAGTTGCCGATGACGAACATCAGGTTGGAGCCCGGCCCGGTCTGGATCTGGTCGCCGGTCATGATGGTCTGGCCGTTTTGCAGCCGGTTGCCGTTGAGCAGGGCGTCGCCCCGGAGTTCGACGATGTTGCTGCGCTGCTGGGCCATGGCGGCGGGCAGCCCGCCCATGGCGACCCAGGCCGCGGCGGCCTTGAGCGTGTCACGCCTCTGGAACCACAAAATCTCTTTTTCGCTACGGCCTTGCAACTGGTGCTGGGTCATGAAGAATCTCCTGGTACGTCAGGGGTTGTCGTCGGTGTTATCGGCGTCCTCGGCGCTCCCCGTCGAATCGTCGGGTGGCGTGGCCACGAAGCTATCACGAAACGTGAAGTAAATCGAGGTGGAAAACATGGCTGCCATGAGCAGGGCCAGCGGCATCATGGCCGCGGTCATGAGGGTGGCGCTGCCCGTCAGGCCGGTGATGATGCTGAGCACGATGCCCATGCCCAGGAACACGCCGAACCAACCCAGGCCGTACATCAGGAAGGCGCCGGCGTTGCGTATGCAGGCGACAAAGCTGAAAAACAGGCTCTTGACCGGCGAAACACCGTGCCAGTGGACCAGCGCCGGCGCATGCCAGAACAGCAGCGAGATCGGCAGGTACAGCAGCATGGTGACCAGCATGGTCAGCTGGAACTGCGGTGCCAGCATGGCGTCGCGGCCGGCTTCGGCCGTTGCGGGCGCGACGGTCGGCACCGGTGGCGCATCCACCAGGAGGGGGACGACCATCACGATCAGCAGGCAGGCCGCGGCATACAGGGCGCCCAGGACCAGCATGGCGCGCATGCGCTGGCGGCCCGCGCGAAAGGCGCTTAGCAGTACCGTGGGCATGGGGAATTTGCCTTTGACCGCTTCCTGCGTGGCGGCCATCAGGCCCAGCGTGGCGGCCGGCACGATCATGAACGCGAGGATCAGCCCCAGCACCGGCAACAGCGACAGCAGCGTCCCCACCGCCATATAAAGGAAGAACAGGCCCGACATGGCCAGCGGCTGCTGTAAAAAGGTTTTGACGCCCAGCTTGACCCAGGTGATGCCGGTGCTCGCGGGAACGATGTTGAGTTTCATGGTCTTCGGGACTTCGGGGGATGGGTGGTCGGCGACGGAACCGGCCAGGGATTGCAGGGGCAGTGTGCCTTAAACCGGCAGGCGCTGCGGCGGGGCGGTGAATCCGGCCCCGCGGGTCGGCCGGCCAGGCCCGCCGCGCCTGCGGGGCTTAAAGGACGTAAGGCTGCGCAAGCCGCTCGCGCAGCACACGCTCGAAGTGGCTGGGGTCGTGCGCCTTGAGCACGGCGGCTTCGCGCGGCAGGTGCAAATCCCACAGGCGCGACAGCCAGAAGCGCAGGGCGCCGGCGCGCTGCATGGCCGGCAGCAGCTGGCGTTCCTGCGCGGTCAGCGGGCGCACCGCCTGGTAGGCCGCGACGAAGGCGGCGGAGCGCTCCTCGTCTTTGGCGCCCGTGTCCAGGTCTATGCACCAGTCGTTGAGGCAGACCGCGAGGTCGAATAAAAAGCTGTCGCAGCCGGCGAAGTAAAAGTCGAAAAAGCCGGTGAGCTTGCCGTCCTCGAACATCACGTTGTCGCGGAACAGGTCGGCATGCACCACGCCGCGCGGCAGGCTGCGGCAGGCGGAGGAGGCCGCCACATGATTCTGGTAGGCCAGCTCGCCCAGGATCAGGCTGCTTTGTTCGGGCGTGAGGTGGGGCAGCACCACCGGCACCGTCTCGTTCCACCAGTCCAGGCCGCGCAGGTTGGGCTGGCGCCGCGGGTAGTCCAGGCCCGCCAGGTGCATGCGCGCCAGCGCCTCGCCCACGCCGGCGCAGTGCGCGGCGCTGGGCGCGAGTTCGCTGTGCCCGCGCAGCTTGCTGACCACCGAGGCGGGTTTGCCCTTGAGCTCGTGCAGGATGTTGCCTTTGGGATCACCCGCCGGGTCGGGTACCGGGATGCCGTGTGCCGCCAGGTGCCGCATCAGGTGCAGGTAGAACGGCAATTGCTCAAAGCTCAGGCGCTCGAACAGGGTCAGCACGTACTGGCCCTGGTCGGTGTCCACAAAGTAGTTGGTGTTTTCGATGCCGCCCGCGGCACCCTTGATGTTTTGCAGCTGCCCCAGGTTCAGGGCGTTCAAGAACGCTGCAGCCTCGTCAAACGAGACTTCGGTATATACGGCCATGCCTGAAACTGAACCCTGGAATTCTTGGAATTGTGTCTGGAAGGGGGGCGAAGATCAGAACTTCAGCACGTTCCACACGCGCGAACCGTTGGTGTCGTTGCTGGTTGACCCCGCTTCCGCCTTGGTGGCGGGCGGCGCCGCGTTCTGCGCGGGTGCCTGGGCCATGGCCGCGGCCAGCGGCAGCGCTGCGGCAGCAGCGATAAGGAGGCGGAAAGCGTGGTTCATGCCTGCATTGTAGGCCTGCGGGAGGTGGGCGACAAAGCCCCGCCTGTCGTAATAAAGAGGCTGCCGGTGTAGGCGAAATGCCTTTGCCAGGGCCGGCGCCGGCCGCTTGCGCCGGGCCCGGCAGGGTCGGGCCGATATCCCCGACAATCAGGCCCCATGAGTACCGACAAAAAAACGCTGCTGCTGGTGGACGGCTCCAGCTACCTGTATCGCGCCTTCCACGCCATGCCCGATTTGCGCGCCAACCCGGGCGACCCGGCCAGCCCGGCCACCGGCGCCATACGCGGCATGGTCAACATGATGCAGAAGCTGCGCAAGGACGTGCGCGCCGACTTCGCCGCCTGCGTGTTCGACGCCAAGGGGCCGACTTTCCGCGATGCCCTTTACCCCGAGTACAAAGCGCAGCGCTCTCCCATGCCCGACGACCTGCGCAGCCAGGTCGAGCCCATCCACGAGGTGGTGCGCCTCTTGGGCTGGAAGGTGCTGGACGTGCCCGGCGTGGAGGCCGACGACGTGATCGGCACGCTGGCCTGCCTGGCGTCCACCCAGGGCATTGAAGTCGTCATCTCCAGCGGCGACAAGGACTTGAGCCAGCTGGTCGACGAAAACATCACCGTCATCGACACCATGAACGACCGCCGCCGCGACCTGGCCGGGGTCGAGGCCGAATTCGGCGTGCCGCCGCGATTGATGGTCGATTACCAGGCCCTGGTCGGCGACGCGGTCGACAACGTGCCCGGCGTGCCCAAGGTCGGGCCCAAGACCGCTGTGAAGTGGCTGCTCGAATACGGCTCGCTTGATGCGCTGGTGGCCCGTGCCGGTGAAATCAAGGGCGTGGTCGGCGAAAACCTGCGCCAGTCGCTGGACTGGCTGCCCAAGGGCCGTGAGCTGCTGACCATCAAAAAGGACTGCGAGCTGGGTGATTACATCGCCGGCCTGCCGGCCCTGGACGAAATTGCCATAGGCGGGCAGCAGACCGAGGCCCTGAAAGCCTTTTACGAAAAGTACGGCTTCAAGGGCCTGGTCAAACAGATCGAGATTGAAAGCACGCCGCCCGAACTGATAGGCGGGCCCGAAGGCCGGCACAAGCCCGCGCCCTCGGGCGGTTCGGGCGGCCGGTCGGATTCGCCGGGGCTTTTTGATGAAGCGCCCCTGACCGATACAGCTCCGGCCCAGCGCGCCAGCAACCTGAACTACGACACGGTGCTGACCTGGGAAGCCTTCGACCGCTGGCTGGCCAAGATCGAAGCAGCCGAGCTCGTCGCGCTGGACACCGAAACCACCTCTCTTGACGAAATGCTGGCCGAAATCGTCGGCCTGAGTTTCAGTGTCACGCCCGGCGAAGCGGCCTATATCCCGCTCACGCACGACTACCCCGACGCGCCCGCGCAGCTGCCGCGCGACGAGGTGCTGGCGCGCCTCAAACCCTGGCTGGAAAACCCCGCCAAGCCCAAGCTGGGCCAGCACGTCAAATACGACCGCCATGTGTTCGCCAACCACGGCATCGAGGTGCAGGGTTATGCGCACGACACCATGCTGCAAAGCTATGTGCTGGAAGTGACCAAGCCGCACGGCCTGGCGAGCCTGGCCGAGCGCCATGTGGGCCGCAGCGGCATCAACTACGAAGACCTGTGCGGCAAGGGCGCGCACCAGATCAAGTTCAACCAGGTCGACATCGCCAAGGCCGCCGAGTATTCGTGCGAAGACTCCGACCAGACGCTGGACGTGCACCGCGTGCTGTGGCCGCAGGTCCAGGCCAACGAGAAGCTGCGTTTTATCTACGAACTGGAAATGCAGAGCAGCGAAACGCTGTACCGCATCGAGCGCAACGGCGTCATGATCGATGCGCCGACCCTGGCCGCGCAAAGCCACGAACTGGGCCAGCGCATCATCCAGCTGGAAGCCGAAGCCTACGAGATTGCCGGCCAGCCCTTCAACCTGGGCAGTCCCAAGCAACTGGGCGAGATTTTCTTCGACAAGCTCGGCATGCCGGTCATCAAGAAAACCCCCAGCGGCGCGCGCAGCACCGACGAAGAAGTGCTCGAAAAACTGGCCGAAGACTACCCGCTGCCGGCCAAGCTGCTCGAGCACCGCTCGCTCAGCAAACTCAAGGGCACTTACACCGACAAACTCGCGCAGCTGGCGCTGCCCCGCACCGGCCGCGTGCACACCCACTACGCGCAGGCCGTCGCGGTCACGGGGCGGCTTTCGAGCAACGACCCCAACCTGCAGAACATCCCGATCCGCACCGTGGAAGGCCGGCGCGTGCGCGAAGCCTTCATCGCGCCCGCAGGCAGCGTGATTGCCAGCGCCGACTATTCGCAGATCGAGCTGCGCATCATGGCCCACATCAGCGGCGACGAGGCATTGCTCAGCGCCTTCACCAACGGCCTGGACGTGCACCGCGCCACGGCCGCCGAGGTCTTCGGCGTCGCGCTGGAGCAAGTCAGCAGCGAACAGCGCCGCTACGCCAAGGTCATCAACTTCGGCCTGATCTACGGCATGAGCAGCTTCGGCCTGGCGCGCAACCTGGGCATAGAGACCAAGGCCGCGGCGGCCTATATCGACAAATACTTCCAGCGTTATCCCGGCGTCAAGAACTACATGGATCAGACCGTGGTGTTCGCCCAGGAAAATCACTTCGTCGAAACCGTGTTCGGCCGGCGCCTCTACCTGTCGGAAATCAACGGCGGCAACGGCCCGCGCAAGAAGGCCGCGGAGCGGCAGGCCATCAACGCGCCCATGCAGGGCACGGCGGCCGACCTGATCAAGCTCAGCATGAACAAGGTGCAGCAGGTGCTTGATGAGGAAAAGCGCGCCACCAAGATGATCATGCAGGTGCACGACGAACTGGTGTTCGAGGTGCCCGAGGCCGAAGTTGAATGGGTGCGCACCGAGATTCCGCGCCTGATGGCCGGCGTGGCCGACCTGAAAGTGCCGCTGCTGGCTGAGATCGGTATCGGGCCGAACTGGGACAAGGCGCACTGACGGTGGTGGTGTCCTTTCCTGCGGCCAGGCGTTGCGCCCGGGCCGGTGTGGTGGTCGCCCTGCTGGGCTTGGCGCTGGTGCTGGCCGACCTGGTGTACCTGCCGCTGTGGGGCGGCGAACTCCTGGTCCATTCGGGTCCCCGGGACCCTCGCGCCGTGCCGGTGACCAGCCTGCCCGGCGGCGAGCGGTTCGCCCATCACCAGAAAAGCAAGACGGGCGAAATTCCGCTGGTTCTGCCCTTGGACATCCGCCCCGGCGACGGGCCCATCGCCGTCGTGACACGGGACTGGTCCTGGCAATTCGACACCCGCTTCGGGCCTGGCTTGATGGAGCTCACCCCCGAGCGCCTGACGTACGCCATGGGGAAGCGCGAGCGCCTGCGGCGCAGCAAAAAGGGCGGGCCGGCCGACCCGAACCTCAACCTGTATGCGCTGGGTGGCCACTATGTGCAGCAAGGCCTGTATGACCTGGAGGACGGCAAGGCCTACTACCTTCTGCTGCCCGTCAGCGCGGGGCAGCCGGGCGACTATTACGAAGTCTGGGTGCGGCGGCATGCCTCGGATGAAGCGGGCAAGTACTTTTTTTGGGGCATGCTGCTGTTTGCCGCGGGCCTGGGAACGGCGTTCGCAGTGGCGTACGGGGCGCGCCGTGGCGCACTGTTCCGGAGGACGCGTTGAACAACGCCTTGCACCAGCGGATGTGCCGCTGCTCCCTGAAATCGGCGTTGGGCCGAACTGGGACAAGGCACATTCATGCGTCCTCAGTCCCTTTGCCGTGGACCCACCTATGAGAAGAACCCGGAAAATTTTCGTCGTCTTTACCGCTATGGCCGTGCTGGCGGCTGGTGCTGCGGCAGGGTACGCCTGGTACAGATTGACCCAGCCTTTTGTGACCGCCAGTGAAACAGCAGCGCTGGCAGGGCAAACCGCGTCCGCTGCCAGGCTCGAGCAACTGGTCCGCAAGCTTTCCATCGATTTTCCGGATCGCACCTTTGACAACAAAATCCGGCTGGAAGGCGCTGCCGTCTATCTGGAGTCGCAGCTTGCCGGACTGGGCCTCAAGGTCGAGAGCCAGCGCTTCACGGCAGAAGGCCGGCCCTACCGCAATCTGGTCGTGAAGCTGGGCCCTGACACACCTGAAGTGATGGTGATAGGCGCTCACTACGACGTGGCCGGCGAGCAGCCTGGTGCGGACGACAACGCAAGCGGTGTGGCGGGGCTGCTTGAGCTGGCGCGGCTGCTCAAGGGACAGTCGTTTCGCCAGCGGGTGGAACTGGTGGTCTACACGAWCGAAGAGCCTCCGTTTTTCCGCACACCCTATATGGGCAGCGCCATCCACGCCCGGTCCCTTGCCGAGTCAGGCAAGCGCGCGTCCCTCATGTTGTCACTGGAGTGCATCGGCTACTTCAGTGATGAGCCGGGAAGCCAGGACCATCCCGTGAGGCTTCTCAATGCCATCTACCCGACCACCGGGAATTTCATCTCACTGGTGGGCTTCTACCAGGACGGTGAGGTCGCGCGCCAGGTCAAGGCGGCGATGAAATCGGCCTCCGACCTGCCGGTGTACTCGATCAATGCGCCGGGTTTCGTCGTGGGGGTCGATTTTTCGGACCACCTCAATTACTGGAATGAAGGCTATGTCGGAATGATGGTCACCGACACGGCTTTCTACAGGAACAAGGCTTATCACACGCCGCTGGACACAGCGGACCGGCTGGATTACCGGCGCATGGCAAAAGTCGTTGACGGCGTGCGGGCGGTGGTCATGCAGCACGCTGCAGTGGCCGGGCCGGCGCGCTAGGTCAGGCAAGTGATTCGCCGGCGTGGCGTTGGTCAAGACAGCGCCGCGTTCCCGGTATGTTCACTGCGTGACTTGTACATGTCCAGGATCACTTCTGAAAAATTGCCCAGCAGGCGCTGGGCGACCCAGTTCGCATAGGCGTCGAAATCCGTGCTGATGCGATAGCTCACGCGAATGTGCAGGCGCGTGCCGCCTTCTTCGGGCGTCAGCGTGTAGGCGGTGTCGCGCAAGTCGAAATAGGCGCCGCCCACTTTCACGTGGTCGTCCAGCGCGCCCGCAGGAAATGAATCGTCTGCAAAACGGTAAGTCCAGCGCACATGGCGTTGCGGTTCCCACTGGCGTATCACCTCGTCGAAGTGAACACCCTTGCCCCAGGTGCTCTTGCGTACGGAGCCTTCGGCCGTGTGGGTCGTGATGCCGCTGACTGGAAGCGGAACGCCGATCCGGTAGGCCCACGCATGTTGCACCTCAGCGGGTGTGATATCGCGTGCGTTGTTGATCTGTTGCCACACTTCAGCGGATGTGGCCTGTATCAGAACACTCCGTTCCACGCTGCCGATGCGCTGCGCCTGGTTTTGAGGAAATGCCATCGCCACCAGCAGCGGCAAGGCGGCAATGCTGTAGACCGCCTGCTTTGGCCAATTGGTCAGCCGGCAAACAAGCCCCATGGCCAGGCCGCCGAACATGCCGAGAACGGTGAACATCGGCAGGATGACGATGGCGCAGATCAGCCCTTCTATCAGGATGACCAGGCTGCCGAGCACAAACACGAAGGTTGCCAGCGCCGGTGCGAAGAGGTAGTAGGAAAAGCTTCTGCGCTTTTGCCGCTCGGCTGCATACACCGTGATGGCGCCTACCGCGATGGGCGCGAACCAGACAAAACCACCCGCCATGGCTGACAGCGCGCTCCCCGCTGCACCGGAAAACATCAGGCGCAGAAGAAGCCCGCTCAACGCTCCGGCCATAAAAGGCGCCCAGCCTGAAAACGGCATGCCTTGCGGTGATGCGGCCTCTTCTTGTGCGGCAATGGCCTTGCCTTGCGCGGCGGGGCTCGATGGTGCGGCTTGGTTATCTGGGGTCATGATGGTGTGGACGATGTTAGTGCGACATGCCGCCGTCCGCCGGCTTGCGGGCGGTGATCATGTAATAGCCAAACCCCGGCAGCCACGCGCCCAGCAGGAAGGCCGCATACGACGCCACGATGTGGCCGCGGCGCAGCGGCGACAGGTGGAAGCGGGCCCGCCAGAGCTCACGCAAGGCAAAGCGTGTGGCGAACAGCGGAATCTGCAAGGCGCTGGGCGCCAGGCGCAGGCTGATGTCCTGAAAACGGATGTCGGTGAACCCCTGGCTGGCCAGCGCGGCGTGCAGTGCCTGTTTCTCGGCCAGCTCGTTGACGGCCCAGTGATGGCACCACAGCCTGTAGATCCGTTCCATGAAACCGGGCAAAGGCTTGCTGTTGCGCCGCAAGGCATCGGCAATCACCAGCGTGCCGCCGGGCCGCAGCAGGCGCGCCGCCTCACGCACCAAAGCGCGTTTATCCGCCCCCGCTGCATGGCAGGAACTTTCAAGGGCGTAAACGCCGTCGTAAGCGCCGGCGCGCAGTCCGGTGTCGACATAGTCGGCCAGGTGGAAGCGAACCTGGTTGGGCAAGGCCGCGGCCTGGTTGAGCTCAACGCCCTGGACGATTTGCCGCGCCACCAGTGTGACGGCGTCCACGGTGCTGTGCTTGCGGTTTTTGACGATGGACCTGGCCGTGGCGCCCGCGCCGCAGCCCAGGTCGGCCAGCAGGATAGCGCCGCTGCCTGGCAGGGCCAACTGGTGCAGCACTTCCTGGTTCATGCGTTCAAGCATGGCTTCGCGGGCCAAGGGGTTGACCTTCCAGGACCAGTAGCCGAAGTGCATGTTCATGCCGGGGCTCCACGCGCGGTAGTCGTCGGCCACAGCGTTGTAATACGACCTGATGTCCGCCAGCCGGGCTTCCTTGCCCGTGGTTGCCGCAGAGGTGGTGTGGTGGACCGCAGGGGTTGTGGTGAGCATTTTTTCCTCCGTCTGGGGTGTCTTCAGCTTTGAATTCCGCCGATGGCCTCAGCGTGCATCGGCTGTGGCAACCACAGCTGCAGCCGGCGCGGCGGGGCGGGCGCCCTGCACATGGGCGGCCAGTTCCCGCGCGGCGACCCATTGCCGCACCTGCGTCCAGACGTTGCGCGAGATGATGGCCACGGTGAGGAATACGCCCGCCATCACCAGCCCCAGCGAGCGGCGCACCGCGTCGACCAGGCTGCTGCGGTCGCTGAATTCGCCGAAGCTCAGCATCAGCAGCAGGGTGCCCGAAACCGCCAGCAGGTAGGCGCAGCGTATCCAGAACTCCGCGCCGCCGTCCGCGTCGCACAGCATGCGCAGCACCTTGTGGAGTATGGGCTTGAGGTAGCTGATGGCGATGATGGGCCCGGCCAGCGCGATCAGCAGCGAGACAAAAAACAGGTTGGCATCGAGGTTGGCATTCATGGCGGTGTTTCCTTTCCTTGTTGAACGTGACGTGCTTGACGGGATTGCTTGACGTGATGTGCTTAACGTGGGCAGCTGGTGGCATCGCAGCGCGCGGCGGCCGAGCGTTCGGCGGCGCGGCGCACGGCGCCTTCAAACATCAGCCGCACCAGGCCGCGCGGGATACGGTGGCGGTTGCGTGCCAGCACCGGGTAGCCCCATTCGGCAAGCGGGCGCAGCAGCGGCAAACGCATGGCGCCGCTGACCCAGCCCAGGCCGACGGCTTCATAGGCCAGCCGGAACACCTCCACGCCTTTGAGCACCCGGCCGTCGGCCGTGCGCGCGTGGATCAAGGCCAGCAGGTCCTGCATGGTCGCGCCCGCGGGCAGGTCGGCAAAATCCGGCGCCGAGACGTCGGCAAAACGCAGATGGCCTTCGGTGTTGCGCAGCATCAGGTTGCTCATCTCGGCGTTGCAGAGCGGGCAGGCCGATTCGTAATACAGGGTCAGCGGATAGATGGCCGGGTCCATGCTGGCCTTGAAGCTGTCGTAGCGGGTGTTGCCGGCATTGCCCGCGTTGCCTCTGCTACCTCTGTTGCCCAAGCTGGCGGTGTTATGGATTGCAGTCACATTTCTCTCCTTTAGAAATTTCAGTACAAACAGAAATCAATATCCAAAAAAAAGCCACCGGCCTTTCAGAAGGTGGGCGGCAGCAACTCCGAAGGATCCATGGGTTTGGCATCACTGTCGCCGCGCACGAATTTCTGCACGCTGGCGCCCATGCGCAGCACTTTTTCGAGCGTGTTGGGCGACAGGCGCAGCATCTCGTCGGCCCACAGGCCCAGCGACTCCATCAGCCTCAGGGTTTCGCGCACGCGGTCCTGCGCATCGGCGGGCTCGGCCTCGAAACCTTGGTCTTTCACGAGCTCGCGCAGCATGCGCACCGTCGGGTCGTATTCGCGCTCCTTGCGCTCWCGCACCACGGTGCGGAACAGTTCCCAGACGTCGAGCGAGGTTTCGTAATAGTCACGCCTGTCGCCCAGCATATGGGTGGCGCGTATCAGGTTCCAGTTCAGCAGCTCCTTGAGGCTGGTGCTGACGTTGGAGCGCGCCACGGCCAGCGTGTCGGCGATGTCTTCGGCATGCAGCGGGCGGCCGTGGAAGAAAAGCAGGGCGTGGATTTGCGAGACGGTGCGGTTCACGCCCCAGGCGGTACCCATTTCTCCCCAGTGGACGACAAATTTGCGGGCGACGGGGCTGAGTTCCATGGCTCCGACTATATGCCGTCTGTAATTTCTGTCAATACAGAAACTTCGTATGAGGAAAAGAAACAACGATGGAAAAGGGGTGGGAAGGGGTGGGGGAGGCCAGGCCCGAGAATACGGCGCATGACAGACATCAAGACCTACGGCATGTCCGAGCGGGCCGACCACCTGGACTTCGACATCCGGTCCCAGCTGGTGCGGCCGCCGCTGGTGCGCCCGCACCGGCACGAGTATTTCCAGGTCCAGATCAGCCTGCAGGGCGACACCGAACAGAACGTGGCCGGCACGGTGCGGCCCTTCCGGCGCGGCTACCTGAGTTTTATCCTGCCTTACCGCGTGCACGTGATCCCGCATCCCGAGGGCTCGCGCTACGTCATCATCAATATGTCGCAGCAGTTCCTGCGGCCCGGGCTGGACGTGGACCCGCTGGACCTGGAGGACGTCCCGCTGACGCGTGCGCCGGAACTGGCGCCCTTCCTGTTCCAGGAATACGCCGATTTTTATTTCTCCGAGGACGAGTTTCCCGAAGTCGAAGCGCTGCTCGAAAAGCTCGCCTTTGAAAACGCGCACCGCCGCTTCGGCTCCATCGAGATGATCCGCGGCCTGATGCTGCAGCTGATCAGCCTGGTCTGCCGCAAGTACGAGGCCGACCTGCTGCGCTTTTCGGCCAGCCAGGCGCAGCAGGGCAGCCGGCGCGCCAGCTTGCAGCGCGCGGTGCGCTACATCCGTGAGCACCTGGCCGGCGAGGTCACGCTGGCCGATGCTGCGGCGGCTGCCTTCCTGTCGCCCAATTACCTCGCGCACCTGTTGAAGAAGGAAACCGGCAAGACCTTCACTGACCTGGTGACCGAGCGGCGCCTGGAGTTCGCGCAGGAACAACTGGCGCACAGCAGCCAGCGCATCGCGAGCATCGCCCATGCCTCGGGTTTTGCCGACGAGGCCTATTTCGCGCGGCGCTTCCGCCAGCGTTTCGGCCAGACGCCAAAAGCCTACCGCGACAGCGTGCGCGCCAAGATATCGGGTACAGCCTGAGGCGTGCTGCGGCGCAACACCGCTGCATTGAATCGTCCGGTAAATGCGTAATTGCGTCCGCCTGCATGACGCTTGTCCGCCCTATGCTCGATGGTTGGAGAAAAAAATACGCTGACAACAAGCTCCAGCTTTTATCAATCCCAGGAGACACACATGACAAAACCAGACATGAGCAAACGCGGAATTCTGCAGACAGGCGCCCTGATGGCGACGGGCGCTGTCGTCGGCTGCGCCACGCCCGGCACGGCGGCCAACGCGCCGGCAACGCCCTTCACGGTGGCCGAGACCTACATCCCGATCGCGGGCAGCGCCGAGATGTTCCCGGTGCGCCGCATCTACTGCATAGGCCGCAACTACGCGGCCCATGCGATCGAGATGGGCTCCGATCCGAGCCGCGAGCCGCCTTTCTTCTTCCAGAAGCCGACGGACGCCATCCAGGTGGTGCCGCCCGGCAAGGTCGCCGACCATCCCTATCCCACACTGACCAAGAACTACCACTACGAAGTGGAACTGGTGGCGGCGCTCGCCAAGGGCGGACGCAACATCCCGATGGACAAGGCGCTGGACATGGTCTACGGCTATGCGCTGGGCCTGGACATGACGCGGCGCGATTTGCAGCGCGGCATGGGTGACCAGAAAAAACCCTGGGAAATCGGCAAGAGCTTTGACCGCTCGGCGCCCATAGGCCCCATCCACAAGGTCGCGCAGACCGGCCACTACACCAAGGGCGCGATCTGGCTCAAGGTCAACGGCCAGGTCAAGCAGCAGGCCACGCTGAACCACATGATCTGGTCGGTGGCCGAGCAGATATCCAAATTGTCCGAGGCGTTTGAGCTGTTTCCCGGCGACATCATCTATTCGGGCACACCTGAGAACGTCGGCCCGGTGGTCAAGGGCGACGTCATCGAATGCCACATCGACGGCCTGCCGGAGCTCAGCGTCAAGATCGTCTGAGGACTGGCACTGGCACTGGCACTGGCAGGGAGGGCGAGGGGCAAGGGAAAACACCGTGTCATCGCCCCTCGGTGGCAAGAACTTCCGGGGCCGCATAGACTCCGACTGTTTTCCGTGCGACCCCAACAACCAACCGAGGAAACCGCCATGCTTGAACACGACCAGAAAAAAGACTTCGACGCACTGCTGCCCGGGCGTTCCACCGAAGCCGGCGCCAGCCGCCGCACCGCGCTCAAGACGGCCCTGGGAGTCGGGTATGCCGCCACCGCCATGCCCATCATGGCGCAGACCGCCATCAAGACGTCCTCGCAAGGCCTGAAGACCGGCGAAACCACCTACGAGGTCAATGGCTTCAAGGTACCCGCGTTTTTCGCGGCGCCTGCCGGCAAGACCAACCTGCCGGTGGTGCTGGTGATCCAGGAAATCTTCGGCGTGCACGAATACATCGCCGACACCGCGCGGCGCTTCGCCAAAGCCGGCTACCTGGCCATCGCCCCCGAACTCTATGCGCGACAGGGCGACCCCAGCACCTACAACGAAATGGCCAAGCTCATGGCCGAAGTCGTCTCCAAAGTGCCCGACGCGCAAGTCATGGCCGACCTGGACGGTGCGGTGAAGTGGGCAGGCGCCAACGGCGGAAACACCAAAAAGGTCGGTATCACCGGCTTTTGCTGGGGCGGCCGCATCACCTGGCTGTATGCCGAGCAAAGCAAGAACGTCAAGGCCGGTGTGGCCTGGTACGGCCGCCTGGTCGGCCAGCCCTCGGCCCTCACACCCAAGCACCCGCTGGACCTGGCGGCAGGCCTGAAGGCCCGGAACCGGCTTTGCCGGGCCACAGGCGGGACGGCCCCCTCGGGGGGCAGGGAGTTACGCGAAGCGAACGACCGTGGGGGCTTGACAGCCACGATAAGATAAAAACAACCCCGGCCCGCCGGCATTGAATGCCGCGCCCGGGGTTTTGTCGTCTGTGGTGTAACCTCCGGGCTTGCCCCGGCAGACGTGGGCTAATCATTTTGGGCTTTGGCCCAGTCAATACGGGCATATGCAGCTATGACTTTGCTAGCAATCTTGATGGGAACCCTGGCCGCCGGCATCGGCAGCGTGTGGCTGGCGGCTTTGCTGAGCTTCGGCGTGCTGGCCCGCTACACGCAGCACATGCTGAGCCTGGCCGCCGGTGCGCTGCTGGCCACGGCTTTTATGCACCTGCTGCCTGAGGCTTTCGAGAGCCAGGCCGGCGCCAAGGAGCTGTTCGCCACCTTGCTGGTGGGGCTGGTGTTTTTCTTCCTGCTCGACAAGGCCGAGCTCTGGCACCACGGCCATGAGCATCACGGCGGCGAGCACCACGGCCCCGAAGCGGCTGCGCATGCGCAGCATGACCATACCGGTCACGWCCATGCCGCGCACAGYCACGGCCACCATGGCCACGCGCATGGCGAGAGAAAAGCCGGCGGCTGGGCCGTGCTGGCCGGTGACAGCGTGCATGCTTTTGGCGACGGCATCCTGATCGCCTCGGCCTTTATGGCCGACTTGCGGCTCGGCATCGTCGCCTCACTGGCGGTGCTGGTGCATGAGGTGCCCCACCACATGGGGGACCTGGTGGTGCTGCGCCAGACCTCGGACAACCGGCGCGCCGCCCTTGTCAAGGTCTCGCTGGCAGGCGCCGTCACTGCGCTGGGCGGTGTGGCGGGCTATGCGCTGGTCGACCAGCTGTACGACTACCTGCCGTTTTTCCTGATCATGGCTTCGAGCAGCTTTATTTATGTCGCGCTGGCCGATTTGATCCCGCAACTGCAAAAACGCGTGACCGCCCGCGAAACCGTGGCGCAAATCGCCTGGCTGGCCATAGGCATAGGCCTGGTCACCTTGATCAGCGGGATGGCGCACCACCACTGAAGGAGACGCGGATCTGTCTGGCCTACTGGACTAGGCCTATTTTAGTTAATATAATGGCTTTTATCTGATTTAAAAGTTATTTTATTGATGTCTAAAAAGTCAAATTCCTTGCTAGGCCTACCTCCTGAAGCGCTGGAGGCGCTGGTTCAGCTCGGCCAGAGGCTGCGGGCATACCGGCAGCAGCAGGAATGGACGATTGAGGAAATGTCCGAGCGCCTGTTTTGCTCGCCGACGACGTGCCGAGCGCTGGAGTCCGGAAAACCCGGCACCAGCATGGGGGTCATGGCGCATGCCTTGTGGCTGCTAGGCCAACTGGACTCCATCCACAACGTGGCTGCACTGTCGGCGGATTTCGCGGCATCCCTCACGGCGGGCCGCAAGGTTCGCAAGCGCGTCGCGGCCAGCGCGCCAGGCACTATCAGCGAAAGCGATCGTGACTTCTGAGCACAGCCTGTATGTGGGCCTGGCCTTTGAGCCAGTGGCAGATGTCACGCCGGCGGGGGTGCTCAAGCTCGTGCAGCGAGGTACCGTGGTGTCTGGCGAGTTTGCCTATGGGCGCCAGTATTTGCACCGGGCGGATGCCGAGTCTTTCAACCCAGGCCATCTGCCGTTGCAGGAAGCCGTATTCAGATTGCCGGAACGCAGGTTGCGTGATGGTGGTGCCATGCCTTTGACGTTCCGGGATGCCCTGCCGGACAGCTGGGGTCGCAAGGTATTGGAGGCCAGGTATGGCCGTGGCCTGTCGGATGTAGAGGCGCTGTTGTTAACCAATGCCGACCGGGTAGGCGCCATGGTGTTCAGCACCGCCTTACCTATAGAGTCCGCAAAGCCCGACGCCACCGTATTCAAGCTTGACGACCTGGCGAACGCCGCCCGCAGGCTTGAGATGGGGCTGGAGCCTGCCGCCGACCTGAGGCCGCTGTTGCAGGGCGGCACCCTGGGCGGCGCGCGTCCCAAGGCTACTTTTATCCATGACGGCAAGCGCCATATCGCCAAATTCCCCGCGCGGGGCGATGCCCATGATGTCACTATGCTCGAAGCCGTCACCTTGGGCCTGGCCAAAGCCTGCGGCATCAACGTGCCGGAATTTTTCCTGCTTCCCGCGCCGACGGGTCATGCGCTCGTGCTCCGGCGATTTGACAGGGAGGGAACCATTGATAACGAGCGGCGGCTTCACTACCTGTCGGCCTCGGCCTTGCTGAACGTCGCCTATGAAGACAACACCGGCGGCAGTTATGTCGAACTGGCCCAGGTGCTCAGGCGCATTTCAGTGCAGCCCGAGGCGGACCTGCATGAGCTGTATCGCCGCATGGTGTTTAACCTCGCGGTGGGAAACAGCGATGACCATGTGAAAAACCATGGGGTTCTTTTGTCGGGCAAGGGACGTTATCGCCTGGCCCCGGCTTTTGACCTTGTGATGCAGCTGGGCGCCAACACCGGTTATCAACTGCTGGCCATCCTGCCTGGCAAAGCTGAGTCAAGCCTGGGCCTGGCGCGGCAAGCGGCGGCGCAGTTCGGACTGTCCGAGCGCCAGGCGGGGGCCATCATCCAGCAGGTCCGCGAGACGGTGCAAAGCCACAGCCAAATCCTGTTGGAAGAACGCGGAGCAGACGCCAGGCTGGTGCGGCAGGTCAGCGAATTCCTGGCAAAGCAAGGAGAGCGAATCACAGCGGCCTGACAGGCGGGGGTATGCGGACATGTGTTCGAGGCTTGCAAGCGGGTTGCGGTGACTGAAAGTAATCCCGCGCCGCTGTCAGACAGCGCCTGACAAGGTCTGGGCTTGGCGGCCTATAGGGCGGGCCGGGGCGGGGAGGGAAGATGAAGCCAGCATCCTCCCAAAGCCCCCGTTCCATTGTGAAAAGGCAGGCCCCCCATGAACTTCCATTCAGAACCCAGCACGGTTTCCAGTGCCTTTCGCCCGTCGACCGCTTTCGGCGCCGGTGAGCCCTTCCGCAAGACATCGCAGCACAAGCCGCGGCTCGTCCGCCGCACACGTGCCGCCGCCTATATCGCGTTTTTCATCACGGTCTTCGCCAGCATGGCGGCCGCCGCGGCGCTGGCGATCCACGACATGCCGCTCATGATGGTGGGTTTGTTGTGATGAACACCCAACGCAGCCATTCGCCGGACGGCGGCGTTCCGCTGGGCGCGGGGTCGCCTGACGAACCGGCGCACACCTTGCCGGCCGAACCGACGCAGATCACGAAGGCCAAGGCGCCTGCCGATAAAGCCGAAGCAGCGCAGCCGCGGTCCGGTACCCGGAAGCGCCCGGGCAATGAGGAGCCCGAACCGACGCTCGAAGACGACCTTCCATCCGACGGCCGCGACAAAAAAGGCGAAGCCATGATCCGGGACCTGCCGCGCAAGGCCGGGAAGACCGGRAACATTGGGAAGAAGGAAAAGTAGCCATGGCCACCAACCCCAACGTCCCGCCGCCCGAGCCGCTACCGCCCCTGGACACGCCGCCGGACCCGGGCGAGGTGCAGACCACACCCATGCCAATGACGCTGAAATAGGCGGGAAAAGCGCCGTCGGCAATGAAATCGAAACCGGTGTAGTGTCATAAAGCGCAACAGGAAATGCGCAATGCAGGAGGGACACCCGTTCCGGTTTCCTGCAGGGTTTGACTGCTACAAGGAGAACCGACATGCCGATAGACACCAGCCCCGAGGGCGCCGAGCTGCTGCACCAGCCCGTCGTCAAGCCATTTCCCGAGACCAGTCCCAAGCACCCTCATCACC
>NZ_JBFUBY010000010.1:0-30033 GCF_056405515.1 Polaromonas sp. P1_G2 | reverse complement strand
CCAAAGAGCTCCTCAAAATCGAAGACCTGCACGCCTGGTACGGCGAGTCGCACATCCTGCATGGCGTGAACCTCACGGTCAACGAAGGCGAAGTGGTGACGCTGCTGGGCCGCAACGGCGCCGGCCGCACCACCACCATGCGCGCCATCGTCGGCATGACGGGTGCGCGCAAGGGCTCGATCAAGATCAACGGCGAAGAAGCCATCAAGCTGGCGCCGCACAAGGTGGCCCGGCTGGGCGTGGGCTACTGCCCCGAAGAGCGCGGCATTTTCGCCAGCCTCACGGCCGAAGAAAACCTGATGCTGCCGCCCACCATAGGCCCGGGCGGCATGAGCCTGGACGAGATCTACGCGATGTTCCCCAACCTCAAGGAACGCGCCGGCAGCCCCGGCACGCGCCTGTCGGGCGGCGAGCAACAGATGCTGGCCGTTGCGCGCATTTTGCGCACGGGCGCGCGCCTCTTGCTGCTCGATGAAATCTCCGAGGGCCTGGCGCCCGTCATTGTGCAGAAGCTCGCCGAGATGATCCTTACGCTCAAAGCCAAGGGCTACACCATCGTGCTGGTGGAGCAGAACTTCCGTTTCGCCGCGCCGCTGGCCGACCGCTTCTACGTCATGGAGCACGGCCGCATCGTCAAGCAGTTCGCGCAGAACGAACTCGCCGGCAACATGGGCATGCTGCAGGAATACCTCGGCGTCTGACGCCGGAGTGCCGCCTTCTTTTCAGTCCATCCGATTTCCCCACCCCTTCATTCCCTTATCCCCACACCTTTCACCCCCTCAATAACAGGAGACATCATGAAACTCAAAGCACTTGTTGCCGCACTCGCCCTCGGCCTCACCGGCGCCGCCTTCGCGCAGAACACCGGCCCGATCAAGATCGGCATCATCACCGACMTGTCSRGCCTGTACGCCGACATCGACGGCCCCGCCGGCGCGGAAATGCTGAGGTGGGCCGTGCAGGATTTCGGCGGCAAGGTCCTGAACCGCCCCATCGAGGTGCTGAGCGCCGACCACCAGAACAAGGCCGACGTCGCGTCGTCCAAGGCACGCGAGTGGATCGACAAGGACGGCCTGCAGATGCTGATAGGCGGCACCAACTCCGGCACGGCGCTGGCCRTGTCCAAAGTCACCACCGAAAAGAAAAAACCCTTCATCGCCATCGGCGCCGGCTCCGCCCGCCTGACGAATGAGGACTGCTCGCCCTACACCGTGCACTACGCCTACGACACGGTGTCGCTGGCCAAGGTGGCCGGCTCCGCGCTGGTCAAGGCCGGCAACAAGAGCTGGTACTTCCTGACCGCCGACTACGCCTTCGGCTACTCGCTCGAAGGCGATGCCTCCACCGTGGTCAAGGCCAATGGCGGCACCGTGGCCGGCGCCGTACGCCACCCGCTGAACGCGTCCGACTTCTCGTCCTTCCTGCTGCAGGCGCAATCGTCCAAGGCGCAGATCCTGGCCTTGGCCAACGCCGGCGGCGACTTCACCAACGCCATGAAGGCCGCCAAGGAATTCGGCATTGGCAAGACCATGAAGGTCGCCGGCCTGCTGGTGTTCATCAACGACGTGCACTCCCTGGGCCTGGCCAACACCGAAGGCCTGCAGCTGGCTGACAGCTGGTACTGGAACCAGGACGACGCCTCGCGCAAGTTCGCCAAGCGCTTCTTCGACAAGTACAAGCGCATGCCTTCCAGCCTGCAGGCGGCCGACTACTCCGCCACCATGAGCTACCTGAAGGCCGTGCAGGCCGCCGGCACCACCGACACCGACAAGGTCATGAGCACGCTCAAGGGCATGAAGATCGACGACTTCTACAACAAGGGCCAGATCCGCGCCGACGGCCGCATGATCCACGACATGTACCTCTATGAAGTCAAGAGCGCCAAGGATTCCAGCACGCCATGGGACTACTACAAGACCATCGCCAAGGTGCCCGGCGACCAGGCCTTCACCACGGTGGCCGAGTCCAAATGCGCGGCTGTGAAGAAGTAATGGAATAAATGGAGCAATGGCGCAAGCCTTGAACTGACGGCAAAAAAAACGGAGAAGAACGAGGGGTTTGATCCAGCCGGCCATCCGCAGGGATGGCCGGCTGCATCTTTAAGCACCCTCCCATTCCCGCCACAACTAACGGTATCGGTGTCCTGACAGGTTCCCATGGAAATTTTCGGTATTCCCCTGCAAGCGTTTATGGGCCAGCTGATGCTGGGCCTGGTCAATGGCGCTTTCTACGCCATGCTGAGCCTGGGGCTCGCGGTGATTTTCGGCCTGCTGGGCATCGTCAACTTCGCGCACGGCGCGCTCTACATGCTGGGCGCCTTCGCCGCCTGGATCATGCTGGACATGTTCGGCATGAATTACTGGTTCGCGCTGGTGCTGGCGCCGCTGACGGTCGGCATCCTCGGCGTCATCATCGAGCGGCTTTTCCTCAAACACCTGTACAAGCTGGACCCGCTCTACGGCCTGCTGCTGACCTTCGGCCTGGCGCTGGTGCTGGAAGGCGTTTTCCGTGAAATTTACGGCGTCTCGGGCCAGAACTACAACGTACCCGACCTGCTGGCAGGCTCCATGGACCTCGGCTTCATGCGCCTGCCGATTTACCGCGCCTGGGTGGTGGTGGTGTCGCTGGTGGTTTGCCTGGGGACCTGGTTCCTGATCGAGCGCACCCGGCTGGGCGCCTACCTGCGGGCAGGCACTGAAAACGCGCCGCTGGTGCAGGCCTTCGGCGTCAACGTCCCCATGATGGTCATGCTGACCTACGGCGCCGGCGCCGCGCTGGCGGCGCTGGCCGGCGTGCTGGCCGCGCCCATCATCCAGGTCAACCCGCTCATGGGCTCCAACCTGATCATCGTGGTGTTCGCCGTCGTGGTGATCGGCGGCATGGGCTCCATCCTCGGCTCGGTCATCACCGGCCTGGGCCTGGGCATCGTCGAAGGCCTGACCCGCGTGTTTTACCCTGAAGCCTCCAATATTGTTGTGTTCGTCATCATGGTGATTGTTCTGATGTTCCGGCCCGCCGGCCTCTTCGGAAAAGAGGTCTAGAGATGTTGGCCCCCACGCTTTTCACTTCGTGTAATGCGCTGCCCCCCGAGGGGGCGCTGCGCCTGCGGCCCGGCAAAGCCGGTTCCGCGGCCCCTGCTGGCACTGGAAGTCCGTGCCTGCCGCTTGGCTCGATGGATATCTGAATGAACAACGCAAAAAAATTGACCCGCATCACCTACGTCGCGCTGCTGGCCCTGGCACTGGTGGCCCCGTTGCTCGGCCTCTACCCGGTGTTTGTGATGAAGCTGCTGTGCTTCGCGCTGTTTGCCTGCGCCTTCAACCTGCTGCTGGGCTTCACCGGCCTGCTGTCTTTCGGCCACGCGGCCTTCTTCGGCTCGGCGGCCTATGTCACCGGCTGGTTCATCAAGTCGCAAAACTGGACACCCGAGCTGGCCCTGCTGGCCGGCGCGGTGGCGGCYGGCCTGATAGGCCTGCTGGTCGGCCTGGTGGCGATTCGCCGTCAGGGCATTTACTTCGCCATGATCACGCTGGCCATCGCGCAGATGGTTTACTTCGTCTGCCTGCAGGCGAAATTTACCGGCGGCGAGGACGGCCTGCAGGGCGTGCCGCGCGGCAAGCTGTTCGGCCTGCTCCCGCTCGAATCCGACATCTACCTGTATTACGTGGTGGTGGCGATTTTTGTGGCCTGCTTCCTGTTCATCTCGCGCATCGTGCATTCGCCTTTCGGCCAGGTGCTCAAGATGATCCGCGAGAACGAGCCCCGCGCCATCTCGCTGGGCTACAACGTGGACCGCTACAAGCTGCTGGCCTTTGTGCTGTCGGCCTCGCTGGCGGGCCTTGCCGGTTCGATGAAGACGCTGGTCATGGGTTTTGCCACGCTGTCCGACGTGCACTGGTCCATGTCCGGTGAGGTCATCCTGATGACGCTGCTGGGCGGCGTCGGCACCTTCTTCGGCCCGGTCATGGGATCCGGCATCGTGATCGCGCTGCAAAACCTGCTGGCCGACAAGGTCGGCTCCTGGGTCACCGTCATCATCGGTGCGATCTTTGTGCTGTGCGTGCTGGCCTTCCGCAAGGGCGTGATCGGTGAGTTGCAGGCCTTCCTGGAGCGCCGCCGCAACGCCGCCAAGGCGGCATCGCAGCAAGCCTGAGCGGCCGCAAACGCCCACAAAAAAAACGCGCAGAACCTGCGCGCTTTTTTTTGGACGCCCCAAAAGTCCAGACGATCAAGGCCCGTCCGTCGACAACGCGTAGTTCACATGCTGCGGCAGTACCAGCTGCCCCTGCCCGTTGGGCACGGCCTCGATGTGGATCTGCGGCTGCGCCGCCTGCACGCTGCCAAAAATCGTGGCAAACGCAATGTCGGCCGCGTCCCGTCCCGTGGCGAAGCGCACAAAGCCCATGGGAATCGCCGTGCCCGAAGGGTCGAAGATGTACCAGCGATCGCCCAGGTAGACCTCGACGTAGGCGTGAAAATCCGGCGGGCCCAACGCGGGGTCGGCGCCAAAGTCCATGCCACTGGCCATGCGCGCCGGCAGGCTGGCCGCGCGGCACAAGGCGATCATCAKGTGCGCAAAATCGCGGCACACGCCCACCCGTTCTATCAGGGTGTCGATGGCCGACGTCGTGCTGTTGCTGGTGTTGCCCTGGAAACTCACGTGCCGCTGCACCCAGTCGCAAATCGCCCGCGCGCGGCCATAACCGAGCGGCAGATGGCCGAACTGGCTGTTGGCCAGCGTCATCAACCGGTCCGACTGGCAATAGCGGCTGGGATAAAGATAAGGCAGCACCTCGCCGGGCAGTGCCAGCGGGCTCAGTTCGGGCAGCGAGCCCGGCTGCGCCTCGTAGTGAACCAGGTCCACGACCGCCGTATAGCTCAGCGTGAACGTGCCCGGCTCGGCATGCAGGCGCAGAAACCGGCTTTGCGTGGCCGGGTCGGTATAGCTACTGGTGGCCACAGGCTGGCTCAGGCCCAGCGACTCGTTCACCACCCATTGCCGCGGCGTGTACGCGGCCTGGATGTTGAAGATGAAGTCGGCGCCGGGCGCCATCACCTCGTAGCCCAGCACGGTGGAAAATTCAAGCCTGACCATGGGATGCCTTCTGTCTTGGGGTTTGGCTCCAAAGACAAGGAGCCGGTATGTGCGCGGCGAGCGGAGTCGTTCGCCGTCGCCACCCATTAGGCGCGCAAAAAAGGGCCGTATCCACGCTTGGCGAAATTCGCCGGGAAGCCCTGGCTTTCCAAGCCGACAGCCTCGCGTCGCCGAGGCCTACAAAGCTTGCGGTCGCAAGTTTTTTCTTAGAGCCGCTCACAAAACCCAGCGAAGCGGTCCCGGCTAGGCGCGACGCCGCAGACAGTGCACCAGCACGGCAAAGCGGCTGCAACAACGCCAGGAGGGGTTTTTGAGCGGCTCTAGGTGCCGCGGAACTCGCGCCGGTACGCCGAGGGGGAGGTGCCCAGCGTCGCCGCGAAATGCTGGCGCAGCGACACCGCCGAGCCGAAGCCCGCATCAAGCGCGATCTGTTCCATGGAGCGGTCGGTTGACTCCAGCTGGCGCTGCGCCAGGCCCAGGCGCTGGCTGGTGAGCCACTGGCCCACCGTGGTGCCCGTGACCTGCCGGAAATGCCGCGTGAAGGTGCGCCGGCTCATCAGCGCGCGCGCCGCCAGGGCGTCCAGGCTGTGCGGCTGGCCCAGGTTTTTCTGCACCCAGGCCAGGATGGCCGACAGCCGGTGGTCGGCGCCCGTGGCCGGCAGGGGCTGCTCGACATACTGCGCCTGCCCGCCCTGGCGCTGCGGCGCCACCACCATGCGGCGCGCCACACGGTTCGCCACCTCGGCGCCATAGTCCAGGCGCAGCACATGCAGGCAGCAATCGATGCCGGCCGCCGTGCCGGCCGAGGTCAGCACGTCGCCGTCGTCCACATACAGCACGTCGGGCTGCAGCCGCACTTTGGGGTAGCGCGCGGCAAAGGCCGGCACCAGCGCCCAGTGTGTGGTCGCCGGCCGGCCGTCGAGCAGGCCGGCCTCGGCCAGCACAAACGCGCCCAGGCACAGGCCCACGATGCGCGCGCCGCGCCTGTGCGCGGCCTGCAAGGCCTTGAGCAGGGCTTCAGGCGGACGCTCCATCGCGTCGCGCCAGGACGGCACCACGATGGTCTGCGCCTTGGCGAGCGCGCCCAGGCCTTTGTCCACCTGGATGCCGAAGCCCGAGGTGGTGCGCAGCGTGCCGGGTTTTTCGGCGCACACCACGAGCTTGAAGCGCGGCTGGTCCGTCGCCGAGAAGTCGTTGCCGAACACCATGCACGGCACCGACAGATGAAACGGGCTGATGCCGTCAAACGCAACCACGGCCACGCTGCCGTCCTGGCGCACGGTGAGTTTTTCGGGCCTGGCGGCGGCTTTTCGGGCTGGATGCAGGGGTCTGGGTGACATGGCCCGATTCTATCGTGCATTGTCATTTGGGCCACTGTCTTGCAAACGCATTCAAGCCAACAATTCATCCGTCACCAACAACCACCACCGCTTCAAGCACAGAAAGCTTTTCATGACCACCAGCAACACCACAATCCCCAAAGCCCCGCGCCGCGCCCTCGTCGTGATCGACGTGCAAATGGAATACTTCAACGGCGGCCTGCTAATCGAATACCCGCCCGTGGCCCAAACCCTGCCCAACATAGGCCGCGCCATGGACGCCGCCCGCGCGGCCGGCATCCCCATCGTCGTGGTGCAGCACAGCGAATCCGCCGCCGCACCGGTGTTCGCCAAAGGCTCCGCCACCTGGGCGCTGCATGACACCGTGGCCAGCCGCCCGCGCGACCACTACATTGAAAAAGCCTGGCCCAGCGTCTACACCGGCACCGACTTCGCATCCTGGCTGGAACAGCACGGCATAGACACGCTGACCGTGATCGGCTACATGACGCACAACTGTGACGCCTCGACGATTTTTGAAGCCACGCACCGCGGCCTGCACGTCGAGTTTCTGACCGACGCCACCGGCGCCCTGCCCTACGCCAACGAAGCCGGCAGCGCCAGCGCCGAGGAAATCCACCGCGTGTTCAGCGTGGTGTTCCACTCGCGCTTTGCCGCCGCGGGGTCTACCGATGCGTGGATAGATGTCATCCAGGCCGGGGGGCGGCTGGAGAAAGGCAATATCCTGGTGTCAAACCGCGCGGCGCTGGCCGCGCGCTGAATCAGGCGCGGGGAGAGCTTCCCCGAGACGGGCGGCTCAATGCCAGTTCGCGGCCAGTACAGGCGCCAGCGCCGCCTGCTGCGCAGCTGTCAGGCTGGTCTGTCCCAAGGCCGGCGGCGTAAAGCCGGCCATGGCCTGCACCAGCTTGTCGACCTGGGTGTCCTGCAGCAGCTTGCCGTCGCCGCTCTTGATCTGCTCGACGTGGTAGGGGTTGCCCAGGTACCAGTCCTGCACGATGGCCTTGTCACCGGTGCCGATCACACTCGCTTCCAGGTCGTTGCCGGTTTTCCGGAGCCACAGCTGGCTGGCGCTGATGCCGGCCATGAACTGCAGCACGTCGATGTTGCCGGCCGTGGCGTCGTATTCCCGGATGGTGTCGGCGCCGTCGCCCCGAGCCAGCTGGTAGACATCGCCGCCCGCACCGCCCACCAAGATGTCGGCCTCCGCACCGCCTATGAAGGTTTCGGCTTGGGCCGTGCCGTAAATCGTGTCCTTGCCCGCAGTGCCCCGGTACGGCGCGGCATCAAGGGCTGCCTTCTGCCAGTTCACGCCATCGGCAAACTGGATCTGTTCGATGAGCGCGGCCGCGTAGCTCACGGCAAAGTGGTCCTTGATGGTGATCCTCTCTGCGCCAATGGTCACGTACAGGTTTGCATTGTCGCGACTGAGCAAAGCGTCAGCAGCCTTGACGTCCAACAGCTTCAATGTATCGATGTCCGTGGCTGCACCTATGTCATTGATCGTGTCGTTGCCATCACCCTTCAGCCAAATGTAGGTGTCCCCGCCAAAGCCGCCATACAAGGTGTCAGCGCCTTTGCCGCCCAGGAAAGTTTCTGCGGAGGCAGTTCCATAAATCGTATCAGCGCCGTCGCCGCCTCGATAGGCTGCGGCATCGAGATCGGCCTTTTGCCACTTTCCGCCATCCGCAAACAGTATCTGCTCAATAGGTGCGGCCGAATAGCCCGCCGCGAAATGATCTTTGACGGTGATCTTCTCAACCCCAATGGTTACAAACAGGTTGGCATTGTCCCGGCTGAGCACGGCGTTAGCGGCCTTGACGTCCAGCAGCTTTAATGTGTCGATGTCGGTGGCTGCGCCGATATCATTGATCATGTCATTGCCATCGCCCCTGGCCCAGGTATACGCGTCCCCGCCGAAGCCGCCATACAAGGTGTCGGCGCCTTTACCGCCCAGGAAAGTCTCCGCGGAGGCCGTGCCATAAATCGTATCGGCACCATCGCCACCCCGGTAGCACGCGGCATCCAGATCGGTCTTTTGCCACTTTCCGCCATCGACAAACAGGACTTGCTCGATAGGCGCGGCTGAGTAGCCCACCGCGAAATGGTCCTTGATCGTGATCTTCTCCGTCCCGATGGTCACATACAGGTTCGCGGTGTCCCGGCTCAGCACGACGTCAGCAGCCTTGACGTCTACCAGCTTCAGCGAGTCGATGACCACATCACACCGCAAGCCAATGCTTTCATGCAGGGGCTTGTACAGGGTTTGGTCCATGAGTTGACCGTACAGGGACTCGCTCAGCAGCGCATAGGTTCGCATCAGCTGCTCCGCCGCGTAGGGAGCGGGATCGGCGTAGATTCCATATTGCAAAAATCCACGCCCTATAAATGCCTCAACGGAGTAGAGCTTGCGTGCGTCGATGTAATCGCCGCGGCTATTCCACTCATGCTCAGCGGCACCTGTCCAGGCCCACAGGATCTGGTCAAACAGGCTAATGCGCGCCGTCTCATCGGATGTGTTCTGAAAGCTCTGTACCAGCCCCTGCAGCTTGCCGCTGGCGTCGCGCGCCATGGCCTGGTGCAGGCTGTGCACGTTGCCAAAACCGTCGATGTCTGGCAAGGCGGCAATCGTGCTGTTGACCGCCACCAGGTCGGTATCGATGGTGCGCGCGGTGTCCACGGCAAACCAGACATCGTCCATGGCGCGGTTCTGCCCGGCCGTGGTGGTGAAGCTGCCGGCCTGCAGATGCTGGTTGCCGTTGGCGTCTGTCACGGATTGCGTGGTGTAGCCGGTGTTCAGGCTCTTGACGCCGGCTTGGGCCAGTGTGAGCAGCTCACCCGCATCGACCACGCCGTTGCTGTTGGCGTCCTTGAAAACACGCAGCTGGCGGGAGGCCGCGTCGTTGGCATCCACCTTGCCGTCCTTGTTGGAATCCAGGTCGGCCAGCGCGGTAAAACCGTTATCGGCCTTGCTGCCGTTCTTCAGAACTGTATTGTTGCCAAACAGTTCGGCGCCGTTGTCGAGCTGGCCGTTTCCGTTTTTATCCCAGACGAGCAGGCCGTCGTTCTTGCCGACCCAGCCGGTCTGTTCGGCAAACTTGTTGCCGTCGTGGTCGAAGTGGATGCCAGCGGTTTTGCTGAGGGTCTCCACACCGTTGAGGCTATCGAGGTCGAGGATCAGAGGACTGTAGGTTTGTTCGGCGGTGCCGAATTGAGTTTGCACGGCTGAGACTACGGGGTCGGACCCACGATTGGTGGGTTTAGGTGGAGGACACGGTATCCCCAAGACCTGGCAATTGCCTGGATCAGTCAGGATGACTTCCAGCTCTCTACTGGATTTTCCACTTATCTGTTTTGCAATCTCAGCAACTTCAGATGGGGGTGCAGAAAAAAAGAACGGGGCTTTGAGTAGTTTTCCAAGATGTTTGATGGCTTCGATAGATCTACTGACAACACCGCCTTGGTTGTTATTTTGGGCTTCCTGATTAATTTCTCGCACATCTTGAACGAGTTCACCGCCAGCCTTTTTTTGTCCTGGGCTAATGTCCATTTTTTTCTCCTTTTTCCGTTCGGATGGTTTGAATTAACTGAATGGTTTTTCGAGCAGGCTCATAACCGGTGTCCAGGCTGCTATTCGCCCAACGCATCGCCAAGTTCAAGTCTTCAGGAACGCCTGTTCCCGTTGCGTACAGACGAGCCAGGCGGTCGCGTGCCCGCCCATTTCCCAGGAAGGCCGATGACTCGAACCACTGCGCGGACTGGGCAATGTCTTTGGGCGTGTTGGGAAGTGCCCCGAAATAGACCACACCCAGCATGAGGTGAGCAGTTGAGTCCCCCTGTGCCGCGGCGCGTTTGAACCATCGAATGGCTTCATCAGTGTTTTGGCTGACCCCCTCCCCGTTCAGGTACAACATACCCAGCCGCGTTTGGGAGTCCGTGAAGCCCTTCAAAGCCAGGTCCTGGTGCAATGGAAAAGCTTCGGTGTAGTTCTTCTCGTTTTCGTAGTCGCGTGCGAGGCGGTACTGGGCCTTGACCTCGCCGGCGGCCATGGCCTCGCGAAGAAGAACTTTTGCGTAAGCTTTATCCGTGGGGTGCCACCAGATGTCATTCGTGTACAGCTGTGCCAACAGAATTTGCGTGGGCGGACTTTTCGTTGTTCGGCCCAGTACGTGTACTGCCGCCAAAATAAATCCGAATGCCAGAACAAGTACGATCACACACCACTTCAACAACCAGATAAGCCTTTGGCCGACACGAAGAAATGACTCCACGATGGGGTGGATGGCTTTGACAGATTCGTTTTGGCCCAGTACTGGATTCATTTTTTACTCCCTTTGAGGGATTGAATGAACTGGATCGTGACCCTCGCTGGCGCATGACCTGCGTCCAGGCTCTTGTCCGCCCAATACATCGCCATGTCGAGGTTTTTGGGAACCCCTCTCCCTATCGCATACAAGCCTGCCAAGGTGTCCTGGGCTTGGGCATTGCCCAGGTAGGCCGATGACTGCATCCATTGCGCGCCCAGGACATCGTTCCGGGGCAAGTTGGGCAGGTCCCTCAAATAGATCGCGCCAAGGAAAAGGTGCGCATTCGCATCCCCTTGTGCCGCGGCCATTTTCAGCCATTGAATGGCTACATCGGTGTTCTGGCTGACGCTGCGCCCTTCCACATACATCACCCCCAGCCGCGTTTGGGCGCCAGGCCATCCCTTCAAAGCCAGGTCTTGGTACAAGGGAAAGGCTTGCGCATAGTTTTTTTCGATCTCGTAGGAACGCGCCAGGAGGTACTGAGCATTGCCGTCACCGGCGACAACGGCCTCGCGAAGAAGTTCTTTTGCGTAAGCTTTGTCCGTCGGGTGCCACCAATACTCGTCTGAGTACCACTGCGCCAACACAATTTGTGCCTTGGGCATACCCACAATTCGGGCCAGCACATGGGCTGTGGTCAACACGAGTCCATAAACCAGCAAGACCGCGATCGTGCCCCAGGTCAACCATTTGAGGAGCCGCTGGCCCGGTGCTTCGGCGGGAGAAGATTTTTTCGGGTCCGTGGTTTGACCGGCGTGTGCATCCTCGTGGAGGCCTTCCCGCAAATCCGGCAACTCATCAACCTGATCGAAATAATCCACTCCCTCGTCCTTTGTTTTGCTTTGATCGCTGGACTGTAAAGAGAAGCTTTGGAACAAGCCAATAGCGTTTAAACATGCGTGCATACGCATCTCTCATAGAGCGAATGGACACAAATCCCCGTGTGGACACAGAGCCAACGCCCACGAATCCGCCTGCGCAGGTTGCGCAAACAGATAGAAAAAATGGGATTGAACGCGGAGGGCGCTGACGTCCCTCACAGTGCTTTTTTCGCGAATGAAACTCAGGCGAAGCGAAACTTCGCGCCAGATGCGCGCTTGCTTGGCGGCGTCAAAATCATCAGGGAGCGCGTCACGCGGGGCATTGGACGCCCCGGGCGCCTCAGTCTTCCAGCAGCCGCACCTTCACACTCTTGCCTTTGACGCGGCCGGCCGAAAGTTTTTGCAGCGCTTCGTTCGCAATGCGGCGATCCACCGCGACATAGGTGGAGAACTCGTTGACGTTGATCTTGCCGACCTGCTCGCGCGTGAAGCCAGCCTCGCCGGTCAGTGCGCCCAGCACGTCGCCGGCGCGGATTTTCTCCTTGCGGCCGCCGACGATCTGCAGGGTGACCATGGGTGGCAGCAGGGGCTCATTGCTGGCGGGCGTCAGTTCCGTCAGTTTGTGCCACTCGGACTCGGCTTTCTGCAGCACTTCGATTTTCCCGACGTAGCCCATCTCGTCCATGCTGGCCAGGCTGATGGCCCAGCCCTCTTCGTCGGCACGGCCGGTGCGGCCTATGCGGTGGATGTGCACCTCGGCGTCGGGCGTGACGTCGACGTTGATGACCATTGCGAGTTGCGCGATGTCCAGGCCGCGCGCGGCCACGTCGGTGGCCACCAGCACGGAGCAGCTACGGTTGGCAAACTGCACCAGCACCTGGTCGCGCTCGCGCTGCTCGAGTTCACCGAACAGGGCCAGTGCGCTGAAACCCTGGTCTTTCAGATACGCCACCAGTGCGCGGCACTGCGACTTGGTGTTGCAGAAGGCCAGGGTGCTGGCCGGGCGGAAGTGCCGCAGCACCTGCGCGACAGCGCCCAGGCGGGCTTCGTCATGGTCGCTGTCGGGCACCTGGTACCAGCGCTGCTGTATCTTGGTTTTTTCATGCTGCGCCTGGACCGTGATGGTTTGCGGCGCCTTCATGAACTGCTGGCTGAGCTTGGCGATGCCTTCGGGGTAGGTGGCCGAGAACAGCAGGGTTTGCCGCTCTTTGGGGCACTGCTTGGCGACGGTGACGATGTCTTCGAAAAAGCCCATGTCCAGCATGCGGTCGGCTTCGTCCAGCACCAATGTGTTGAGCGCTTCAAGCGTGAGGTTGCCGCGCGCCAGGTGGTCCATGATGCGGCCGGGTGTCCCGACCACGATGTGCGCGCCGTTTTCCAGGCTGGCGGTCTGGTTGCGCAGCGGCACACCGCCGCACAGCACCACGACTTTGGTGTTCTCTTCGGCCCGCGCGAGGCGGCGGATCTCGGTCGCGACCTGGTCGGCCAGTTCGCGTGTGGGGCACAGCACCATGGCCTGCACCGCGAAGCGGCGGGCATTGAGGTTGGCCAGCAGCGGGATCGCAAAGGCGGCCGTCTTGCCGCTGCCGGTCTTGGCCTGGGCGATCAGGTCTTTGCCCAGCAGCGCCACCGGCAGGCTGGCGGCCTGGATGGGCGTCATGTTCAGGTAGCCGAGCTGCTGCAGGTTAGCCAGCGTGGCGGGGGTCAACGGCAGGGTATTGAAGTCAGTGCTAGCTGTGCCGGATGCGGGCGTCTTGGAAGGGGTAGTCATACACCGATTATCGGCGCATGGGTTCAAGGCCCTTTTTCGCCCGATGCCGGCACGATGGGCAATAGCAGCAGCGAGGGCCTGTCCGCCGACAGATGCACCCGGTTGACGGCCGCCTGCCGGCGCTGCGAACGGCCTTCGGGCTCGCCGGTGTTGGGGTTCACATCGAAGCGCGGGAAGTTGCTGCTGGAGATGTCCAGGCGGATGCGATGCCCCTTCTTGAAGAGGTTGGAGGTGGGCATGGGCTCGATGGTGATCTCGGCAATTTCGCCGGGCGCCAGCAGTTCCGGGTTTTCCCAGGAGCGCCGGTAGCGGCAGCGAAGGATGCCGTCGGTGAGGTTCATGGCGTAGCCCTGCGGGTAGTCGGCATTGGGCGGATGCACGTCGATCAGCTTGGCGGTGAAGTCGGTATCGGGTGCACTCGAGGAAATCCACAGCTTGATGACGACCGGGCCCGTGACTTCGATATCGCCCTCGAGCACAGGCGTTTCAAACACCAGGATGTCCGGCCGCGCGGCAAGCGGCAGATAAGGAGGCCGGGCGCCGAAAATTCCTTGATGCGTGCGCTGGTCATAGGTACCGGCTGTCATCAAGGGCTCGCCCGAGGTGATGGATCCGCCGATGGTCGGCACCGGATGCGCCGGATCAAAGTCAAATTCCAGCACGGCCTCCGGGGCTTCCCGGGCCTGGATTTGCGTTTGCAGCGTGCCGTCGGCCCGCAGGTAGTAGGGCCGGAACTCGGTGCCGGGAATTGGCCAATCGCCGGCCGTGCACCAGCGGCCGCCATGGTCGAGCCGACCGCTTTCGGTGCGGCGCCCCGAGCCGCCACCCATGCGGAAATAGCGCACCGCCGGATCGTCCGCGGCGTGGCCGGTTCCCTGCGCGGCATCGCCTTTGACGTCGCCCTTGAGCCAACGGTCAAACCAGGCGAGGCGAAAAGCCAGGTGGTCCTCTGCCAGCGTTCCATCGAGCGTGGCCTGCGGGCCGAAATCGACGTCCCCGGCGAAAGTGACGCTGCGCTCGCCGTGGGTCCACGGCCCCAGCACCAGGCGCGCCATGCCCTTCTTCCGGCGCGAAATGCCGAGGTAGTTGTCGGTGGTGGTCTGGGCATAAGGGTCCCACCAGCCGCACATCAGCAGGGTGGGGATGCCGTCAAAGCTGTCGTAGTGCCCGGCGGCATAAAGCTCCGGCTGGCGCCAATAGGCATCGAAGTTGCCGTGCTCCCATTGCTCGAACAGGTAGTTCTCGTATTCGGGCACCCATTTCAGCGGCGAATGCCCGCGCTTCCAGGGCATGGCGGCGAACCAGGCGGCGATGTCCTCGGCGGCCAGCGCCGCCCGGATGACGGCATCGCGCTGCGCGGGGCCGGTCCGCTGGGCATTGGTATAGGCCCAGGTCGCCTGTTTGAGTTCAAACGCGCCGCCGTGGCGAATGCCGCCGCGGTAGGCATTGGCAAAGCCGCCGGCCTCCWGGAACATCGCCGCGAGGCCGGGCGGGCGCCGGCTCACCAGCGCGGTTTGTGTGTGCGCCGCATAAGACAAGCCCAGTGTGCCGATGCGGCCGTTGCACCAGGGCTGCGCGGCCACCCACGCCAGCGTGTCATGGCCGTCGTTGGCTTCTCCCAGGTATTTGGTGAAGACGCCTTCGGATGCAAAGCGCCCCCGGCAGTCCTGCAAGACCACCGCATAGCCGCTGCGCGCGAACCGGGCCGCGACCTCGGCGCGGGAGACGGGACGTGGATCGCGCGCCGTGCGCTCGCGGACGGTTTCGTTGGTTTTGCCGTAGGGCGTGCGCTCCACCAGCACCGGGAACGGGCCCGGCAGGGCCCGGCCATCGCGAGCCGGAAGGTACACATCCGTGGCCAGGTGTATGCCATCGCGCATCACCACCATGACATCGCGCTGGCTTGCCACCTCAGGGAGCGGTGCGGCAGGTGGCGCCGAAGCGGCGGGCGCCGCTTGCGGCCCTTGCGTCAAATAGTTCATATCGCGCGTCCCCGGTCAGTCGATCTTGAGCTTGCGCTCGGCGATCAGTTGGGTCCAGCGCGCTGTGTCTTCCCGGATGTAGCGGGCCAGATCCTGCGCGCTGCCGGGTGCCGGCTCGCTGCCCTGCGCCACCAGTTGCCTGGCCACTTCGGGGTCGCGCAGCGCCCGCTGCAAGTCCGCGCTGGCCTTGTCCACCCGCGCGGCCGGGGTGCGGGCCGGCGCAAACAGGCCGTACCAGATGTCGTACTCAAAACCCGGCACGCCCGCTTCGGCCATGGTGGGAAGTTGCGGCAGCAACGCGGAACGCCTGGGGCTGGCCACGGCCAGGGCCGTGAGCTTGCCGGCGCTGATCTGGTGGGCCACGCTGGGTATCGCGTTGATGCCCAGCTGGACGTGCCCGCCCACCAGTTCATTGACGGAAGGCGCGGCTCCCTTGTAAGGCACGTGGACCATCTCGGTCCCCGTCATGGCCAGGAACATCTCCATGGCCAGATGGTTCGGGCCACCGGTGCCGCTGGAGCTGTAGTTGAGCTGCCCCGGCCTGCTTTTTGCCAAGGCGATGAGCTCCTTGACGGATTTCACGCCGACCGAGGGATGGGTGGTCAGCACCGGAGTGTTGGTCAGGACCTTGCCCACGGGAACAAAATCCCGGGCCGGGTTGTAGGGCAGTTTGCTGTTCAAAAGCGGGGTGGTCACGATGCCGGAACCTGCACCCAGCAGCAGGGTGTAGCCGTCCGCGGGCGCCGCCGCCGCGGCCTGCATGCCCGGAACGCCCGGGCGGTTGTCGACGATGACGGGCTGGCCCCAGTACTCCGAGAGCTTGCGCGCGACCACGCGCATGGCGTTGTCCGCCGCGGCCCCCGGTGGAAACGGGATGATGATGCGCACCGGCTTTTCGGGATAGCCCGCGGCCTGGGCGGTACCGGCTACGGCCAGGCCGGCCAGGCTAAACAAAGCAGCGGTCAACAGGAAGAGGCGTCTGCGCATGAAAGTATTCTCCGGGAGAAGGGACGTAGTGGACGTAGGGACATCAGAAATCGTGGCGGATACCGGCACCCACGGAACGGATGGCCGCGCCGGCCTTGCTTGAATCGACTCCGTCCCGATCAAGGAAGGCCTGCAGTTCGGTCCGCTTGGACAGGGCGTAGGTATAGGCCAGCTGATGGCGCCTGCGAACGCCGGACGGTGAAGCCTGCACATCCCGCCGCAGCAGGTTCAGCACCAGCGCATGAGCGCCCTGGCTGTACTTGGCGCCCGCTATCCAGAAGTTCACGTAGCGGCGCGTGAGCGCGGTGTTCTGGTATTTGTCCTGCCCGGCCAGCACATAGGGTTCGATGGCGCCAAAGGCATAACGCGCGCCGGCTTGCCATTTGCCGGAAAACTCATTGGCCAGCAAGCCCGCCGGGCGCGTGTCTTTCCCGAATCCGATCCCGGCCTTCAGCGGCCCGTCGGCATAGTTGAGCCCCAGGTCCAGCGATTTGGAACCGTCCTCGACATCGGGTGTGGCCACCACGCCGCGCAGGTAGTAGCGGGCGCGGATGTCAAAGCCCGAGTAGTTGGGGCTGGCGTAACCCACGGCATTGGAGGTGCGGTTGCGCGCATTCAGCATCGAGGTGCCGATGGCGGTGGCGCCGGCATCGTTGGCGGCAAAACTGGTGATGGCGGTCACCTGCGAATACAGGGGCGAGCCGGTGGGGTTGGCGGAATCCAGGCGTCCCAGCGCCATGGCGCCCCAGTCCCCGCGCAGCCCGACATAGCTGTTGCGGTAGGCCGGAACAGTAGCGGCCCCGGTATCCGCATCGATCCCCATCTCCATCCCGAACAAGGCCGCCATGCCGCCGCCCAGGTCTTCGGCGCCCCGGATACCCAGGCGCGATGCGTTGTCGCGCATTTCCGTCACTTCTCCCGCGGGAGCGGCCTTGGTGCTGTTGAGGGTCAGGCGTACCTGCCCGTAGATGAGGTTCTGGCCGGCCGCCGGCACAGCGGCCGCGGCGAGCAGCAGGCCGCCGAGAAGGATCGCGCACGCATGAAGGTTCATGAAAAAAATCTCCCGTCGTTAGATGGATATGTTGCAGAGGTGGCAGAGGTCTGCTGCGACGGGATTCTGGTGCGCGGGTTCGGGACCCGCAACGGTATGATGAATCCGCATGGGGCTATGCGATTCGCGAAGAAGTGGCGGTACGCCCGCCGGTGCAATAGCATGGCCCGGACAGCACGAACAGACGGCCGGCGACATGCATCTCCCATCGGGCCCCATGCCATGAATTTCAGACAACTCGAAGTTTTCCAGGCAGTCATGGCCTCAGGCTCGACCACGGGCGCGGCGCAGCGGCTGGACTTGTCGCAGTCGGCGGTCAGCCGGCTGCTGGCGCAGTTTGAAGAAGACCTGGGCTTGCGCCTTTTCGTGCGTGAAAAGGGGCGGTTGCTTCCCACGCGCGAAGCCCAGGCCCTGCTCCAGGACACCCAGGGGCTGGTCGACGCCGCACAGTGCTTTCGCCGCCACACCGAACAGCTGCGCCTGGGCGGGTTCAACCGCCAGTTGCTCAAAGTCGCGGTGCCCGGCACCTTGTCCCAGCAACTCATGCCGTCCGTGGTGGACAGCTTTGTGCGGCAGCATCCGGGCACGGTGCTTGAGGTGCTGTCCGGCTCGTATTCGGATGCGGAACGCGCCGTGCTGAGCCGTGAGGCCGATATGGGGCTGGTCAGGTTGCCGGTGGAGATTGCGGGCCTTGAGGCGAAAGCCTGCCTCGAAGCGGAGGCCGTGTGCATCATGCCCCGGGGCCACCCCCTGGAGAAACTGGAAACCGTTGGCGTGCTGGACCTGGCCGATGTGTCGCTGGTGCTGCTGGGGCGCCAGCGGCTGATCCGCCACGAGATCGACATGGCGTTCCGGCAGGCTCGCGTGATGCCGCGCATTGGGGCTGAAGTGCACTCCGTGGGCGTGGCCTGCGCTTTCGTGGCACAGGGCCTGGGCGTGTCCATCGTCAACGCGCTGCTGGCCAGCTATTGCCGCGACATGAATTTCAGCAGCCGCCCGTTTCGCCCCCGCATCGCCTACCAGCTGGGTATCGCCTCGCTGGAGAAGTCGCCGCTGTCGGCGCTGGGCGAGGCCTTCTCGCAGCATCTGATCGATGCCATCATGGCTTCCGTGCGGCCGGAAGACTGCACACGCCGGATCTAGGGCCTGTTAACGCTATTTATGCAAATGCGAATGGGGTTAAAACGGCGCCAATCAAGGCGCGCGACGACGYCCAGACCGGGCGTCTGGGCTAGGAGCGCAACGCGGAGTGGCGCCGTTTTAACCCCATTCCCTCCGGGTTGCGATCAAAAAGGCCTTGCGCGGCGTTGCAAAGCCTTGGCGGGGTCCACCCCGCCTGCGTTTTGCGCCTTGCTCAAGGCCTTTTTGACTCGCAACGCATCTTGCATAAATAGCGTTAACAGGCCCTAGGCAAGGCGCCCCGAAGCGCAAACCGCGCAAGCCGCCGCGCCTGCCGGCGCAAAGCCGTTTCAGCGGTGCTTGAACACCGCCGGCCGCTTCTCCACAAATGCAGCCGTGCCCTCGCGCGCATCCTGCGAAGCCGCCGCGATCATGAACTGCGCGGCTTCCATGGCCAGGCCCTCGTCGATGGAGACATTGAGCCCGCGCGTCACCGCGCGCAACGAGGCCGCCACGGCCACGGCGGAATTTTCGGCGATGCGGTCGGCCATGCGCAGGCAGGTGGGCAGCAGCTCATGGGCCGGCACCACGTGGTTGACCAGGCCTATCAGCAGGGCTTCCTCGGCGCTGATGGCGTCGCCGGTCAGGATCATTTCGTTGGCGCGCTTGCGGCCTATGTGGCGCGGCAGGCGCTGCGTGCCGCCGAAGGGCGGTGGAAAGCCGAGGCGGATCTCGGGCTTGGCAAAGCTCGCGTGTTCGGCTGCGATGGCGATGCTGCAGGCCTCCATGGTTTCGCAGCCGCCGCCGAAAGCGATGCCATTGACGGCCGCGATGATGGGTTTGGGGTAGTTCTCGACGCGCCGGGTCATGGCCTGGCCGCGCATCACGAAGTTGCGGTACGCCGCCTCGGGCGAGCTTGCAATGTCGGGGGCAAAGCCCGCGATGTCGGCACCGGCGCTGAAAGCCTTGTCGCCCTGGCCGGTCAGCACCAGGCAGCGCACGCTGTCGTCACGCTCCAGGGCATTGAGCTTGTCCATCAGTTCGTCTATCAGCTCGTAACTGAGCGCGTTCAGTTTCTCGGGGCGGTTCAGGATGAGCACCGCGTGTTGGCCGCGGCGCTCGCTTTCTATCAGCATGTAGTCTCCAGGGGATTTCGGGCAGTAGCGTCGGACGAAACAAATGACAGCACGCCGCTACCGCGCGGAGCGCCGACAAAATAGGTGGCGGCTTGCGGCGTGACGAAGGACTGGCCGTTCTCCAGCACGATGTCGCTGTCGCGGAGCCCGGCCAGCGCATCGCTGGTGATCCAGAGGCAGCCGCCGGCGCAGGCCAGGACCTGGCCGCGCGGCAGGCGCAGGGGCTGGGGGATGGACCCGAGCGTCAAGGGAGTTCTCAGGGTCTGTGGGGTTTGTGGGATCTTCATGGCCACGCCTTTCAAAAGTGTGGTTTGATTCTTCCCTGGTCCCGGCCCGCGCGGCCGGATGGTTTGTCATCCGGGGTATTCCCACCGTTCATGCCACTCATGTTGTTCATGCCATGCTGAGCCCTTCTTCCTCCCACGCGCTGCGCGCCATGTCGCTGGACGCGATACGCGGTTTCGAATCGGCGGCGCGGCACCTGAGCTTTACCGCGGCGGCCGAGGAGCTGTGCATCACGCAGTCGGCGGTGAGCAAGCAGGTCAAGGGCCTGGAAGACGCGCTGGGCGCGGCGCTGTTCCTGCGCGGCGGCAAGGGCCTGAGCCTGACACCGCAGGGCCGTGAGCTGTACGAGGCGGCTCGCGCGGCGCTGGCGCAACTGGCCTCGGCCGTGGACCGCCTGCTGGCGGTGGACAGGGTCTCGGTGGCGGTCACCACCACGCCCTCCTTCGCCGCGCTGTGGCTGGCGCCCAAGCTTGCAAAATTCCAGTTGCTGGAGCCCGCCATCGACGTGCGCGTCGACGCCTCGGAAGACCGGGTCAACCTGGAGCGCGAAGGCATGGACCTGGCCGTGCGGCTCTATCAGGTGCAGCCGGGCGACGAGGGCCCGCCGCCCCTGCTGCAGGAGCAGGCCCTGCTGGTGGCCGCGCCTGCCGTTGCGGCGCGCATCCATTCGGCGGCCGACATCCTGCACACGCCGCTGCTGGTGTACTACGACCCTGCCACGCGCTTTCCCTGGATGTCATGGCCGGACTGGTACGAACGCCTGGGCCTGAAGCAGTCGGCGCAGCAGCCCTGCCTGTATTTCTCGCAATACGAACACGTGCTGACCGCCGCCGTGCAGGGCGCCGGCATCGCCATAGGCCGCACGCCGCTGATGCTGCCGCAGCTGCGCAGCGGCCAGCTCACCGTTGTTTTGCCGGGCCAGACGGTGGATGGCCTGGCCTACCGTATCGTGACCTCGGCCCACAGCACGGACAGGCCTGCGGTGCAGAAATTCCGTGCCTGGCTGGAGCGAGAACTTGCGCTTGAGGCCATAGGCTAAGGGCGCCCGGTCCAATCACCCGTGGCTTCCAGCACCGGGGACAGCTCCGCCTCACCCCAGCGCAGCGGCAAAGAGGATTCCACCAGCCGCATAGCTTGCACCTTGAAGCGCATCAGGCGCTGCGCCCCGGCGAAGGAGTCCACCTCGGGGCCGTCCCAGATGATGTCGGCCGTGACGGCCAGGTACAACAAATCGCCGGTGTCGAAGTCAATGAACAACAGGCCGGCGCGCGGGTTGACCACCAGGTTGCCCAGGGTGTTGAAGAAGTAGTTGCCGACGAAGTCGGGCACGGTCAGTGTGCCGTCGGCCTCCACGCGCACAAAGCCGGGCTTGCCGCCGCGGTGCGAAACGTCGACGCCGCCGGCGCGGCCGGCTTGCTCACTATTGTCCTTGCCATTGCCCGCATAGGCGGTGGCGATGAACAACGTGTCGGCCTGCTCAATCATGCGGCGCGCCGCGTCGCTCAGCTGCGGCGACTCGTGCAGCACTGGCCCGGTTGCGGGCACGGGACGCTCCACATAGACAGGCTCACGCGCCTGGATGTACTTGGGGCAGTTGCCGAAACTCTGGCTCAGTTCCACCGCGAAGCCCGAGGCATTGAGGCCGCGCACGATGCCGTTCATGCGGTTGCGCCGTCGCGTGTGCGGCTCTATGCCCAGCAGGCCTATCGCGGCGCCGTCGACCAGCGTGCCTTGCAGGGGGTCGCCTGCGAGCGGCTGAGCGCGCAGCAGCAGGTGGCGCGCATCGGGCGACTGGATAAACCCCGGCGGCTGGGCCAGCACCGAGGCCCAGGGCTGGCCACTCGCGTCCACCGTGCCGGCGACCACAAAAGGCAGCTGCTCAAAAAACTCGCGGTGCTGGTCGGGCATGAAGTCGCGGATCACGCGCGGGCCGATTTCCGCCATGCGCGCGCGCACGGCCGCCCCTACGCGCGCTTGCGCCGCACGCTCGCCTTCATGGAAGGTGGCGGCGCTCATGCGGCCAGCCCTATCGGTGTCCTGACCATGGGCACAAAGCGCGGCAAGGCCTCGATGCGGGCCAGCCAGGCGCGTATGCGCGGGTAGGCTTCCAGCGAGACCTTGCCCTCGGGCGCATGGGCCGAATAGCTGTAGTTGGCGATGTCGGCCAGCGTGGGCGTGCTGCCCGCAAGGAAGGCCGACTGGCCCAGTTGCTGCTCCATCACCGCGAACAGGGYATGCGCGCGCTCAATGGCTTCCGGGCTTTCCGGCCGATTGAACAGCTGGATCACGCGCGCGGCGGCCGGGCCGTGGGCAAGCTGACCGGCCGCCACCGACAACCAGCGCTGCACCGCCGCGGCGGCCAGCGGGTCGCGCGGCAGCCATTGCTCGGCATCCGGGGCGTAGCGCGCATTGAGGTAGACCAGGATGGCGTTGGAGTCGGCCAGCGTGACCTCGCCGTCCTGGATCACCGGCACCTGGCCGAAGGCGTTCATGGCCAGGAAGGCCGGCGTCTTGTGGTCCTTGGTAGCCAGGTCGATCTCGATGCGCTCAAAGGGCAGGCCCAGCAGCGAGAGGAACAGCTCCACCCGGTGCGAATGGCCGGAGATGGCGACGCGGTACAGGCGTATCGGCTGTGCGGGCTGGGCTTTGGCGGCGGGTGTGCTCATGGTGGGCTTTCGGAAAGTTGAAGAATCTGGCTCTCGGGATGGATTCTGTTTGAACCGCTATCCTGAATAAATGGCTTAAACGGCATTTAACTAATCCATTAACTGGATGAATCCCTGCAACAGGGTTAGCATGTCGCCATGGACAAACTCCGGGCCATGCAGGCCTTTATTCACATTGCCGAACAAGGCAGCCTCACGGCCGCGGCCCAGGTCATGGAGTCGTCGCTGCCGGCCATGGTGCGCACGCTGGCCGGTTTTGAGGCGCAGCTGGGCGTGCGCCTCTTCAACCGCACGACGCGCCGCATCTCGCTGACCGAGGAGGGGCGTCGCCACCTGGAGAGCTGCCGGCAGTTGCTGGCGGCGCTGGCCGATGCCGAGGCGGCGCTGAGCGCCGACGCGGCCGAACCCGCGGGCCACCTGACGATTACCGCGCCCATGCTGTTCGGCCAGATGCATGTGGCGCCGGCCGTCACGCGTTTTGTGCGGCAGCACGAGAAGATGCGTTGCTCCATGGTGCTGCTGGACCGGGTGGTGAATCTGCTCGAGGAAGGCATAGACGTGGGCATACGCATAGGCGAGCCTGAGGACTCCAGCCTGGTGGCGCAGAAGGTGGGCACCATCCGCCGCCTGGTGGTGGCCAGTCCGGCCTGGGTTCGCCGCCACGGCGTGCCTAAACACCCGAAGGACCTGCTCAAGGCCAACTGTGTGCGACTGACGGACCATTCCCCCACATGGGGCCCGTTCATAGACCAGGGCCGGCCGCTTCGGCTTGCCGTCAGTGGTAATCTGGAGTTCAACCAGATCGCACCGGCCGTGGCGGCCTGCGCGGCAGGTGCGGGATTCGGTTCGTTTTTGTCCTACCAGGTGGCGCCGTTTTTAAAGAGCAAACAATTGCGCACCGTGCTGGAGGATTTCGAGCCGCCGCCCCGGCCCATCAACATTGTTTACCCGCACGCCCGGCTGCTGCCCATGCGCACGCGGGTGTTCATTGAGTGGATGAAAAAAGAGCTCCGGGAATTCCAGTCTTGAGGGCCGGCGTCCAGCACCCGATCACAAACAGTGAATAGCGAATAGCAGACAGCAGAACAAGGAACACAGCGCATGCGGACTTTTGACTTTGACCTCTTTGTGATCGGCGGCGGCAGCGGCGGTGTGCGCGCCGCGCGCATGTCGGCCCAGCGCGGCGCGCGCGTGGGCCTTGCCGAGTTCGCGGCCATGGGCGGCACCTGCGTCAACGTGGGCTGCATCCCGAAAAAACTCTACAGCTACGCCGCCCACTACGGCGACAGCTTTGAAGAGTCGCGCGGCTTCGGCTGGACCGGCGAGGCGCCGGTCTTCAATTGGGACATCCTGAAAGCCAACCGCGCGCGCGAGATCGAGCGGCTCAACGGCATCTACGTGCAGCTGCTCGAAAGCGCGGGCGTGAAGATCATCAAGGGCTGGGCCCGGCTGCTCGATGAACACACCGTCGAAGTCGACGACCAGAAATTCACCGCCAAACACATCCTGGTCTCCACCGGCGGCACGGCCACCGTGCCCGCCTTGCCGGGCCGCGAGCATGTGCTGACCTCCGACCACATGTTCGACCTGAATCCTTTCCCGAAGCGCCTGATGGTGGTGGGCGGCGGCTATATCGCCTGCGAGTTCGCTTCCATCTTCAACGGCCTGGGCTCCGAGGTCACGCAGGTGCACCGCCGCGACATGCTGCTCACGGGTTTCGACGACGACGTGCGCCGCTTTATCGCCGCCGAAATGAGCAAGACCGGCGTCAAGCTGCAGCTGGGCACCGAAGTGGATTCCATCACCAAGACCGACACCGGCCTGCAAATCGCGTTCAAGGGCGGCGGTGCAGGCCTCGAAGTGGACGCGGTGCTTTACGCCACGGGCCGTGTGCCCAATGCCAACGGCATCGGACTGGAAACCGTAGGCGTGGCGGTGAACGCCGTCGGCGCCATCCAGGTCAATGAGCACTACCAGAGCTCGGTGCCGTCCATCTACGCGCTCGGCGACGTGACGGCGCGCATGCAGTTGACGCCCGTCGCGCTGGGCGAGGCCATGGTGGTGGTGGACCAGCTCTTCGGCCCGGTAGCCGGCAAGAAGCGGCGCAACATGAGTTATGAGTTTGTGCCGACGGCCGTCTTCACCCACCCCAACATCGGCACGGTCGGTTATTCAGAAGCCGATGCGCGCGCGAAGTTCGGCAAGGTCACGGTGTTCCGCGCCGACTTCAAGGCCCTCAAGCACACACTGAGCGGCAGCACCGAACGCACACTGATGAAGCTGCTGGTCGAGGACGCCACCGACCGTGTGGTGGGCCTGCACATGGTGGGGCCGGATGCCGGCGAAATCGTCCAGGGCTTTGCCGTGGCCATGAAGGCCGGGGCGACCAAGGCGATTTTTGACAGCACGATTGGGATTCACCCGACCGTCGCCGAGGAATTCGTGACGATGCGGGAACCCGTAAAACCCTAATCAGCGTCCGGGTCTTCGGGAGTGTCTGAATCAGGCTCCCGGTCTTTCAAGCGTTCATCCAGCCGTTTGCGGATGGAACCAGCCTCCTCCAGAAACTGCGGCACCGGCACCGCGGGCGCCATGCGCAATGAGGGCGGGTAAATGGTGGACAGGTAAAGCTTGTTCGACAGGCGCTTGTTCTGCAGCCAGTTGGTGCCCAGCATCGCGACCATGCCCAGCACGGCGATGCCGGCCACCAGCCCGGCCAGGCCGCGGCGGCGCTGCGGGACGATGACCGTGAGGTGCAGGTAGACGGCGGCCGCGCCGCCCAGCAGCACCAGCAGCCCCTCATAGCGCGCCAGGCTTTCGAGCGAGAACATAAAGGCCAGCAGGCCGGCCAGCGTGGACACCGCCTGCACCGCCAGCGAACTGAAGCAGGCGATGCGCACATGGCGCCAGAACTGCAGGTGGCCGGTGAACAGCTTGGTGGCCAGCGCCCACAGMCCGGCCCAGACGGTGAAGCCCAGGGCCACCGCGCCCAGCAGGCCGGGCAGTTGCCGCGCAAGCTGCGAGGGCTCGGTCAGCGTGAGCCAGGACTGGCCCAGCACCAGGGCCAGCATGCCGGCCAGGGCGAGCAAGGTCCAGCCGGTGGTGCGCCAGGGGAAGTGCGGCAACAGTTCTTCGGCCGGCACGGGTGCTTCGGCCAGGCGCAGGCCCAGCTTGAGGCGGCCCAAGGCCAGCGCCTCGCCGTCAGGCCAGTTGAATTGCGCATCGCGGCCATGGCGGGCGCGGCCCAGGGCCACGCCGTTGATGCTGTCCAGCACCTGCACGCTGACGCCGCCCTCGGGCGTGCGGCTGATGCGCAGGTGTTCGCCGGCCACGTGGCTGTCGTCCAGGACCAGGTCAGCCGTGAGCGCGCGTCCCACGGTGACGGGCCAGTGCCGCACCTCGAGCCGTGCAACCGTGGCGCCGTTGCGGTCGGTGGCCTGCAGCAGGCCCAGGATGGGGGTGGCGCTCATTTGGCGGCCTCCCACTTGAAACCGGCGAGGTAGTGCGAGACCAGCTTGAGGCCGTTCTCGAAACTCACCCCCTGCGCGTCCATGCGGCCCTGCACGCCGCGCGTGGACTGGTTGACCGACATGGTCAGCACCGACACGTCGTAGAGGCCCGGCAGCTTGCGGTAGGCGCTCATGCAGACCACGGCGCGCATGGGCATGCCGCCGGTGTCGACAAAGCGTTCCGAACATTCGGCGGGCGTGGCCTTGCGCGAGCCGCGTGTGGCGAAGTATTCATTGGCGAAGCTCTGGGAATACATCGCGGAGAAACGCAGGGGTCCGAGCTTGGGCGCGTTGTAGGCCTCGTAGCGCAGGCGTATGTAGCCGGTGTTGAAGTCGCCGGCGAACACATGGCTGTCGATCTGGCAGTCGGTGCGTTCCAGGTCGAAGGCCTTGAAGTCGGGCTCGCGCCCGCGGCCCCAGCAACGGGCCAGCGCGTCATCGGGCACGGGCACGCTGTAGCCGCCGTGCTTTTGCGCGGTCAGGGGCGCGGCGGTGAAGCGCTGCGTCAGCAGGGCCTGGTGTTCGCCGAGCTGGCGCGCGACTTCGGCATGCGCGGGCTTGGTGATGGGCTGGGCCGTGGCGGACCTGGCCAGCAAGGCCTGGGCGAATTCGGCGGGGATCAAAAAGCTCAGCAGGTCGCCGTCCAGCCGCTTGGAGACGTTGATGCCGACCACCTGGCCCGCATCGTCGAGCGCCGGGCCGCCGCTCATGCCGGGATTGAGCGCGCCGCCGAAAAAGATGCGCGGGTAAAAGCTGCGCTGCACCAGGCCGTTGTAGGTGCCCTCGGTCACGGCAAAGCCGATGTCCAGCGGGTTGCCCAGCGAATAGATGCGTTCGCCGCGCGCCAGCGGCCTGGCGGCGCCGCGAAAGGCCAGCTGCGGCATGCCCGTGGCGGGCGCCTTCACGCGCAGCAGGGCCAGGTCGTTGCGTACGTCGAAGGCCAGCAGTTCGACTTCGGCCTCCTTGCCGTCCACCGGCACGTAGACGCCGCGGTAGCGCTCGGGCTCCAGCGCGAGCTGGCTGGCCACGTGGAAGTTGGTGATGATGAGGCCGTTGGCCGAGACAAAAAAGCCCGAGCCCACGCTGGCCTGGGTGTTGGAGTTGCGCAGCAGGGTGCGTATCTGCACCAACTTGTCGCGGGTGGTTTCATAGGCGCGCTGGGCATCGCGGGAGATCTGGGCCGGCGCCGCGGCAGGGGCGGCGCCCGGTGCGCCGCGTGCCGGCGCGGGGGCCTGGGCGTAGGCCGCCTGAAGGCACAGAGCCCCCAGAAAGGCGCCCAATAGGGCCCGCAGTTGCCTCGAAGGCTTGGAATGGTTCATCGACGCATTCTAGGGTCTGGAGATGAACAGCAAGTGCCGGGGAGTTGCCGCACAATGGGGCCATACGTAGAAAGACAGGCCCCCTCTTCATGCCCTACCTTCCCCCTTTTATCGCCCCCACCCGCTACAGCGACCCGGCCGCCGCGCTGGCCCAGGTCCGCGCGATTTACGACCAGCAGATCGCCCACCTGCGGAGCGCCATGCAGCGTTATGTGGCCGGCGAAACCCTGCCCGGCCACGTGCGCGCCTGCTACCCCTTTGTGCGCATCCACACCGACACCGTGGCACGCGCCATACTGGAAACGCCCGACATCTCGCAGCTGAGCTTCGGTTTTGTCGCCGGACCCGGGCGCTTTGAGACCACGCTGACCCGCCCCGACCTCTACGGCAACTACTACCTCGAGCAATTTCGCCTGCTGATGCAGAACCACGACGTGGAACTCGAAGTCGGCACCAGCACGCAGCCGATACCGATCCACTTTTCATTCGCGGAGAACGACCACATCGAAGGCAATATGACGGCGGCGCGCCGCATGCTGATGCGCGACGTGTTCGACTTGCCCGACCTGGCCGCGATGGACGACGGCATCGCCAACGGCACTTACGAGCCCCTGCCCGGCGAGCCGCAGCCGCTGGCGCTGTTCACCGCGGCGCGCGTCGACTATTCGCTGCAGCGCCTTCGCCACTACACGGGCACCTCGCCGCACTGGTTCCAGAACTTCGTGCTGTTCACCAACTACCAGTTCTATATCGACGAGTTCGTGCGCCTGGGCCATGAAGCCATGGCCGACCCGGACAGCGAGTACATCGCCTTCGTCGAGCCCGGCAATGTGGTGACCCGGCGCACCGGCCTGCCCGCCGCCGAGGGCGACGAGCTCGGCGTGCCGCCGCCGCGCCTGCCGCAGATGCCGGGCTACCACCTGCTGCGCGCCGACCACAGCGGCATCACCATGGTCAACATCGGCGTGGGCCCGGCCAACGCCAAGAACATCACCGACCACATCGCCGTGCTGCGCCCGCACGCCTGGATCATGCTGGGCCACTGCGCGGGCCTGCGCAACAGCCAGCAGCTGGGCGACTACGTGCTGGCCCACGGCTATGTGCGCGAAGACCACGTGCTGGACGAAGAGTTGCCGCTGTGGGTGCCTATCCCGGCGCTGGCAGAAATACAGGTCGCGCTCGAAAAAGCCGTGGCCGACGTAACCCATGCGGTCGGCCCCGACCTCAAGCGCATCATGCGCACCGGCACCGTGGCCTCCACCGACAACCGCAACTGGGAACTGCTGCCAGGCAACCAGCCGCAGCGCCGCTTCAGCCAGAGCCGCGCGGTGGCGCTGGACATGGAAAGCGCGACGATTGCCGCCAACGGTTTCCGTTTTCGCGTTCCCTATGGCACCCTGCTGTGCGTGAGCGACAAGCCGCTGCACGGCGAGATCAAGCTGCCGGGCATGGCCAACCACTTCTACCGCGAACGCGTGGACCAGCACCTGCGCATCGGCATACGCGCCATCGAGCTGCTGCGTGCCGAAGGCATCACGCAGCTGCACAGCCGCAAGCTGCGCAGCTTCTCGGAAGTGGCTTTCCAGTAAGCCGAGGCGGTCTTTTACTTTTTGTCTTTGCCGACAATATCGCTTACTTCAGCTGTGGCTTTGGCCACCAGTGCGCTGACCTCCAGCACCCGCTCAACCGCTTTACCCGAAGTCATGCCCGTCTGCATGAAGGCATTGGCAACACGCAAAACGAATACGTTTTTCTCGTATTGCGTGGCAATTGGCTTTTGAGCCGCCTGTCCCGCCCCTTGACTTAATGCGACTGCCAGCTGCGTGCCGGCGATGTCGAATGCCACGCACGCCTCATGTTCAATAGAGTCGCGTCTGAGGCCAAGGATGTTCGCGTAACACTTTTGCTGCCAGGCCCAGGCCGCTTCTTCGCCCTGCGCCATCCGCATTTTGTAAAAGCGCATGACGGTCTCTCGTACGTTGGCCTCGTGATTCCAGGAGCTTCCTTCAAGAGGCCCCTTGGGCTTTAATGCCGCCAGGTCCAGGGATTCGCGGTCCAGCAATACGGCCTGCCCATTGCCCAGCGCAGCCAGCAATTTCTGTTTCTCCTGCAGGGCAGGGGCGGCCAAGCCCATTACATCTCCAGTTGCGGAACTGATTTTCTCGACCTGCGTGAAAAGCTTGTAGGCCATGGCCTGGTCTTGCGCGACGCCAAGCTCGGGAATGCCTCGCGCGAGCCGTGCCGCGAGATTGAACATCGCACGGGGTTCCCCTTGAGCGGCAGCCTGGCGTGTCCAGTAAATGAATATTTTCAAATCTTGCCGTATCGCTGTTTGGTCAAGACTCCCCGGACGCGCGTTATGCAGGGCGGCAAGGTTGTGCTGTGAGCTCGCGAAGCCGGCCTCAGCCAAAATCCATAGCAGGTCAGCATTAAAACGCAGGAAACTCTCCCGCTGCTCCATCGAGGTTTCCGTAAATGAAGACGCTGCCCTGATACCCTGAATCGCCAGGGTATCGAATGCGATTTCACTCTGCGGTGTTGTTGCAATACAAGTGCGAATTTCCGAGAGAGTCTGGTTCCGTGCCGTCAATCCCTCCCTGTACTTTTCGGCCCATATCCGGATGTTGATTTTTTCCGCACACGGGTCG